>SKPT01000644.1 GCA_007119405.1 Phycisphaeraceae bacterium | reverse complement strand
GCCCGAAGGAATCAGGGGGTCAGGAGATCAGGGAGAGGGCGCGGCGACAGATGGCCAAGCCTCGCTGCCCGGCATCACCCCCGCAAAGGCGAAGGTCGATCCGATCGCGTTCACGTTCGCCACGACCGACGGGCCGGTAAGCATGAAGCGCTCGGAGGTCTGGGCGCTGCGCGACGAGTTCACGAACGTGCACGTTGATACGGAGCTGGCCGGGCTGCGCGACTGGCTCGACGAGCACCCCGACCGCCAGAAGCCGGCGGCGGGGCTGCGGCGTTGGCTCAAGGCCCGGCTGCGGACCAAGGCCCAAGAGGCCGCCCAGCGCGGACGCACCGCGCCCGCCTGCTACGACGGCTGGGCCCACGCTCATCTACCCACCGACCCCACCGCCGACGAAGTCGACGCCCTGCTACGCGAGGAGTAACGCGATGGCGATCACCGATGTTCATCCACTGAAACTTGACCACGCAGTTCTGCTCGACGCGCTCGCCCAGGCCGGCGCCGACGTGAGTCGACCCAGCGCCATCAAGTGCCCCTTTCACGAGGACGCACACCCGAGCGCCGGCACACACGAGTCCGAGCATGGCTGGCGGTTCAAGTGCCACGGCTGCGGCTTCGGCGGCGACGTGTTCGACGTGCGGGCCCGCGTCAACGGCACCAGCGCCGATGATGAGCTGCGCAAGGCACGGGCGGACGACACCCCGCCGGACCGGCGGATGAAGGCCCCGGCCCCGCCAAAGGTTCACGCGACGCTGCGCGATGCATGGCGCGTTGTCGAGCAGCACATCTGGAAGGCGACGCCCACCCGCCGACGCGTGTTCGTGTACCCGGTCAACGCGGCCGGCGAGCGCCCCGTCGTGTTTCGTGGCGATTTCGCCGACCAGCCCAAACGCATCGCGCAAGGCCGCCGCACCGCCGACGGCATCGTGCTGAAGAAATCCGACGCGCAGGCCCTGCCCTACGTGCCGGGCCACGTCAGTACCGCCGACAGCAGCGAAATCTACGGCACCGGCGACATCGAGTCGCTGCGCCAGGCTGGCCGGGTGGTGCTCGTCGAAGGTGAGCAGGCCGCCGAATCGCTGGCGTCCATCGGCATCAACGCCACCACCACTATCGGCGGCGCGGGCAAGGCGAGCCTGACCGACTTGGCGCCGCTCGCCGGCCTGACGGTGACGCTCTGGCCCGACGCCGACCCGCCCGATGAGCGCGGTCAGCGCAAGGGCATCGCTCACATGCGCGCTCTCGCGAAGATGCTCGACCAACTCGACCCGGCGCCGCGCCTGCTGTGGCTGGACCCGGACGCGCTCGGCCTTGCGGCGAAGGACGACGCGGCGGACGTGGTGGCGCGCTACGCCGACCTGGTTCCCGAACAGGCCCGCGCCGCGCTCGAGCGCGACCTCCTGGACGAGGCGACGCCGATGGGGCCGGCCAGCGAGGTATCGGCGCTGATCGCCGACGCGATCGCCGGGCGGCGGTTCGTGGTGCCCTGGCCATGGCCGACGATGGGCAAGCTCAGCCGCGCGCTGGCGCCGGCCACCGTGACGCTGCTGGTGGCCAGCGCGGGCGCGACAAAGAGCATCGTGCTCATCGAGGCGGCGCAGCACTGGCATGACAACGGTCACCGGCCCGCTGTGCTCGAGCTCGAGGACGGCCGCGCGTTTCACCTTCGCCGCGCCCTGGCGCAACGAGCGGGCATCGCCGACCTGACCGACGACGACTGGTGCCGTGAGCACGCGGAAACGGCAGCCGAGGCCGACCGCCGCCACGCGGCGTACCTGGACGCGTTCGGCCGATGCATCCACGAACTCCCTGGCGACACCCAGCCCACGCTCACCGCGATTGGCGACTGGATCGAGGCGCAGGCATTGGGCGGTAAGCGCGTGATCGTGGTCGACCCCATCAGCATCGCGGAGCAGACGCACGAGCAGTAACGCGCCGATCAAGCCTTCACCGCACGGGTGAAGCGCATCGCCGAGCAGGCGGGATGCTCGATCGTGCTGGTGATGCACCCGCGCAAAGGCGCCCAAGGCTCGCAGACGATCGACGACATCGCCGGCGGCGCCGCCTATGGGCGCCTCGCGCAAACAGCGATCTGGCTGGAGCATTGGCCGGAGGCCAAACACGTCACGGTGCGCGATGGCCGCATGGGGCTGAACGTCGAGACGGAGGCCAACCGGGTGGTGCGCATCGTGAAGGCGCGCAACGGCCGGGGCCAAGGCATGCGCGTGGCGTTCCACTTCGACCCGGACACGCTACGGCTGCACGAGCGCGGCGTGCTGATCAAGAGAGGCGGCGACGAATGACCAACCCGCGGTTCCGCACACCGCTGCTTCAACGCGCAAACCCCACCCAACGCGGGGCCGGCGCCCCACTGGCCTACAGGCTTGCCGACATCGCCGCAGATCGCCGCCGGGCCCCGCGTCGCCTTCGCCAGAAGCCCGCCCACGTTGGCGCGTGTGCCGCCCCGGCCGGTTCCGATGCGTTCCCCGCCTTGAGGGACACGGCGGAACCGAGGTAGCACAGACGCCACCCACGCGAGAGGACGACCCGCCATGGGCAAGACGCCACGCCTGCCGCTGATCAAGTGCGGCAACTGCGGCAGCGGCCGCGTCTGCGTCCGGCGGAGCGACTGCTTGCGGTGTTTGGTTTGCGGCAGCGTGGGCGAGCCGTTGAAGGTGGGTGAGCAGCCGCGCCGTCGGGGCTGGGATCAGGTCGACCGCGACGCGGCCCGCGAGGCCAAGGCGATCAAACGCATGCGAAACGACCTGGACGGCGACGCCGAGCGTCGCCAGTAATTCTCGCCCGCACCAGAGCAGCAGACTTGCACTTTCACGCAGACCGCGGCTTCATCGTGCTGACCCCGGGCGCGTCGCCCAGCCCCAACCAAGGAGACATGCAATGCGAATCTTCCGCCAAAAGTACCGCGACAACGAGAAGCTCTGCCGCGACATCCGCAAGGAGGCGAAGGCCCGCGGCCTCGATGCCAAGGACATCGCCGAGGCGGCCGGCATCGACGCGAAGCAGGCCCGCGCCATCCTCGCGCCGAAGGGCGAACCGACGGCGCCGGCGATCACCAGCGTCGCCGCGTACCTCTGGCCCGTCGCGGGCAAGCCGCGCGGCTTCGTCGGATCCGCGAAGTACCAGGTCGCAACGAGCAAGCACTACGTCGAGTTCCACGACCAGAAGCACGACGTTTGGCGCCGGTGCCCCGGCTTCACCGACAAGAAGGCGACGGAGCAGCTCGGGGCGAAGCTCGAGAAGCTCGCGGGCTACGCCGCGAATGGCACCGAGCTGGATCCCGACCTGCGGGCCTGGCTCGACGCGGCCACGCCCGCCATGCTCGATCGCTTGCTCAAGTGGGGCCTGGTCGACCGTCGACGCGCGGCAACGTCAAAGCCGCTGCACGAGCACGTCGAGGACTACGCGGCACATCTCGACGCCGCCGGCCACGCGTCGAAACATGCCACGCAAACCCGCACCCGCCTGCTCCGCCTGCTCGAGCGCGCAGACGTCAGGTGGTGGACGGAGCTGTCGGCTTCGCGTATCCAGACCGCCATCGGCTCCATGACGCAGACGGCGCGTGTCCCCGACCCCGAGCGCCCCGGTCGGCTCAAGCACATCCAGGTGCCCGTCCGCACGCAGACAAAGAACCACGCGCTGACCGTCGCCAAGGCCTTCTGCAACTGGATGGTGGCCGACGGCCGGGCGACGACATCGCCGATCACCAGCCTGCGCCGCCAGGCCGTCACCGACAGCCGCCAGAAGCGGGCCCCGAGCGTCAACGAGCTGCGCCGCCTCATCGCTGCGGCGCAGGCCGGCGAGTCGTTCCGCTGGGGCGGCGGGCGCGGCCGGTTCGCTGACCGGCCCGAGCACCCCCACGCCATCACCGGGCCTGAGCGGGCGCTGCTCTACCGCCTCGCCGTGGAGACAGGGCTGCGGTCCAGCGAGCTTCGCAGTCTGACCCGCCAAAGCTTCGATCTGGACACGCGGCCGGCCAGGGTGACCGTCCAAAGCGGCTACACCAAGAACAAGCGCGAGGCCACGATCGCCCTGCGGCCCGAGCTGGCGGAGCTGCTCCGGCAACACCTCGCGCACAAAG
>SKPT01000164.1 GCA_007119405.1 Phycisphaeraceae bacterium | reverse complement strand
CCCACGAGGGCATCCACAGCGCGATCGTGGGCACGACGAGCCTGACCAACGCCCGGGCGAACCTCGCCGCCATGGACAAGGGCCCGCTGCCCGACGATGTGGTGACCAAGATCCGCACCGCCTTCAACGACGCGCAGCAGAAGCTCGGCCAGCCCTGGCCGGGCCAGACGTGAGCGGGCACCGAGCGTGGTGAGCTCTCTCAGGACGGCATCGATGCGGGGTGGATCGAGCGAGACGATCATCGATGAGCATCGACGTGTCCAGCCACGTGCTCGAGCGTGCCGTCGAGGTCTTCGCCCGCGGCTTCGCGTTCACCCGCAGCATCACGCATCCCTACCTCGTCGCGCGCATGGGCCCGGCCTGGCGGCTGCGCGGCGCCCCGCGCCGCGATGAGGACTACCGCCGCGAGGAGTGGATCGCCTGCCACGTCGCACCGGCGGAGATGGATCGCCTGGTGCGAGCGCATCGGCGTGGCCGGTTCTGCCTCTGCGCCATCCTCGCCGCGGACGAGGACGAGGCCGAGCTGCGCGCCGCGTACCGCGAGCTGGGATACCGGCTCCACGCAACCGAGCCGTTGATGGTCCACGCCCTGAAGCGAGTGCCGCGCGTCAGCTCGCCGGCGCAGGTCCGGCGGGTCACGACGCCCGCGCTGGCCCGTCGGCTTGGACAGGCGCAGGAGCGCCGGCCGATGCCGACGGCGCACCAGGGGCGCGATGCGCCCCTGCGGCAGTACGTGGCCCTGATCGACGGTGAGCCGGTCGGCTGGGTGCGGAGCATCGTCGTCGATGACGCGACCTGGTGCTCGGACATGTACGTGCGGCCGGAGCATCGCCGCCGAGGCATCGCCAAGGCGCTGATGACACGAATGCTGCGCGACGACCGCACCCACGGGGCGACCGCCGCGGTGCTCACCGCTTCGCACACCGGGGCGCACCTGTACGAGTCGGTGGGGTACGCGCAGGTGGGGACGGTCTTCGTGTACACGCCCCGGCGTCAGTGAGACGGCCGGGCCACGAATCAATCTTCGGCCAACACCCCCACGTGCCGGGCCACGCCCTCGCCCAGCGCCGCCAGGTCGTAGCCACCCTCGAGCACCGAGAGCATGCGGCCGGCGCAGCATCGCTCCGCCACGTCGCGCAGCTCGCGCGTCAGGCGCTCGAAGCCGTCGGCGGTCATTGCCATGTTCGCCAGCGGGTCGCTGGCGGCGGCGTCGAAGCCGGCGGAGACGAGCAGCCCTTGCGGACGATGCGCGATCAGCCGGTCGCGCACCCGCTCGCGCCATGCGTCAAGGTAGTCGTCGTCGTCCGAGCCCGGCGGCAGGGGGACGTTGATCGTGTATCCCTCGCCGGCGCCTTTGCCTGACTCGTGCGCGAAGCCGGTGCCGGGGAAGAGCGTGTTCGGATCCTGGTGAATGGAGACGAAGAGCACGTCGCGGCGGGCCTCGAAGCTGTGCTGCGTGCCGTTGCCGTGGTGGACGTCGAAGTCGACGATGGCCAGGCGCTCCAGGCCGTGGGCGGCGATGAGGTGCGCCGCGGCGAGGGCGATGTTGTTGTAGAGGCAAAAGCCCATGGAGAGGTTGGCCTCGGCGTGGTGGCCGGGTGGGCGCACGGCGCAGAAGGCGCGGTGGACGCGGCCGGCGGCGATGGCGTCGGCGGCGGCGAGCGTGCCCCCGGCGGCCAGGCGCGCCACCTGCTCGCTGGCCGGACCGATCGCCGAGTCGGGCGAGTCGATGTACGGTCGGCCGAGATGGCAGGCCTCGGTCAGGCGGTTGATGTACCCGCGGGCGTGGATGCGCGTGATCGCTGCGTCGTCGGCGGGGGCGAAGTCCAGCCGCGTCAGCCCGTCGGCGAGCCCGTGCTCGTGCAGCGCCCGCTCGATCGCCCGCAGACGTGCGGCGCGCTCGGGGTGTCCCGGGCCGGTGTCGTGATCGAGGAACCGCGGGCTGTGGATCAGGGCGGCGGTCATGGGTTCGGGCATGATACGGGGCGGTGCTCGCAGAGGCCGCCGAGAGCGCGGCGGGCGCGGAAAGGCATTTGAATGTAGGGTGGGTAGAGCGAAGCGAAACCCACCGGTTTGATCGACGATTTACGGCCATCGTGGTGGGTTTCGCTCCGCTCTACCCCCCCTGCATCGGGCGGCGACCTCCGCGCTACCCCGCGGCCTCTGCGAGCACCCCCTCCGCTCGCTGGTGCGATCCGGCTGTGCTACGGTGCCGGCGGGTTGCGGGGGGCGGCGGCATCTGCTCAACTGGTAGGGCTTGGCCGAGATACCCGTATGAACCGCGTGCGCGGAGGGAACATGACGACGAAGACCCTGGACAGCCGCATCGAGCCGATCTACGAGGAGGTGCTGCGCCGCAACCCGGGCGAGGCCGAGTTCCACCAGGCGGTGGCCGAGGTGCTCGAGACCCTCGGGCCGGTGATGCGCAAGTACCCCGAGCTGGCCGAGGCCCGCATCATCCAGCGCATCTGCGAGCCGGAGCGGCAGATCATCTTCCGCGTGCCCTGGCAGGACGACGACGGGTGCGTGCAGATCAACCGCGGCTTCCGCGTCGAGTTCAACAGCGCGCTGGGCCCGTACAAGGGCGGCCTGCGCTTCCACCCGTCCGTCTACCTGGGCATCATCAAGTTCCTGGGCTTCGAGCAGATCTTCAAGAACGCCCTGACCGGCATGCCCATCGGCGGGGGCAAGGGCGGCAGCGACTTCGACCCCAAGGGCCGCAGCGACAGCGAGGTCATGCGCTTCTGCCAGAGCTTCATGACCGAGCTGTACCGCCACCTCGGCGAGTACACCGACGTGCCCGCGGGCGACATCGGCGTCGGCGGCCGCGAGATCGGGTTCCTCTTCGGCCAGTACAAGCGCATCACCAACCGCTACGAGTCGGGCGTGCTCACCGGCAAGGGCATCGAATGGGGCGGCTCGCTCGTGCGCACCGAGGCCACCGGCTACGGCACCGTCTACTTCACCCACGAGATGCTCAAGGCCCGCGGCGACAGCCTCGAGGACAAGACCGTCATCGTCTCCGGCTCGGGCAACGTCGCCATCTACGCCATCGAAAAGGTCACGCAGCTCGGCGGACGCGTCATCGCCTGCTCGGACTCCGGCGGGGTGATCCACCACAAGCAGGGCCTGGACCTCGACCTCATCAAGCAGCTCAAGATCGTCGAGCGACGACGCATCAGCGACTACGCCGAGCACCACACCGACGCCGAGTACAAGGCCGACGGCAACATCTGGCACATCCCCTGCGACGTGGCCCTGCCCTGCGCGACCGAGAACGAACTCGACGGCGGCGACGCGAAAAAGCTGCTGGACAACGGCTGCATCGCCGTGGCCGAGGGCGCCAACATGCCCTGCACGCCCGAGGCGGTGGCGATGTTCCTGGCCGCGGGCATCGCCTACGGCCCGGGCAAGGCGGCCAACGCCGGCGGGGTGGCCACCAGCGCCTTGGAGATGCAGCAGAACGCCAGCCGCGACTCCTGGAGCTTCGAGTACACCGAGGCGCGCCTCGCCGAGATCATGCAGAACATCCACAGAACCTGCCACCGCACCGCCAGCGAGTTCGGCTCGCCCGGCAACTACGTCGTCGGCGCGAACATCGCCGGATTCCTCCACGTCGCGCGCGCGATGGATGCGCTGGGGCTGGTGTGAGGGGGCAGGGGAAGGCGCGAAGCAGAGGGGCCGGCGGTGTCACTGACAAGCGGAGCTGTGGCGGGCCGGAGCTTGTCAGTGCGGATCGCCGTGGCGGGTCCGTCACCACCCACCCCGCACTGACAAGGCCGAGGACGGCCTTGTCAGTGGCACCCCGCGCGATGGGGTTCATCCGTGATCACGGCCGCAGCGCGCCGAAGGCAGCGTTCGGCCGCAGCCCCGAAGGGGCGACCGGGCTGTAGCCACGGGTGGAGCGAAGCGGAACCCGTGGTTGCTGTGGCTGTGGCCGATCCCGCCCCGGCAGGGGCGGAGGCAGGTTCGAATCCTTCCTGGTGCCGGACGTCGTCGGGCGATCGTACAAAGCACCCTTCGGGCTGCTGTGTGGCACCCGCCACCTTTTTGACGTGCCCCCCCGATCGCGAAGGCCCCGCATGAGTTTCCGTTTG
>SKPT01000455.1 GCA_007119405.1 Phycisphaeraceae bacterium | reverse complement strand
GTCGATTTCGCGACTGTCCGGAAGTTCGACGGAGATTTCGAGGCCGGTTTGACGTTCGAAACCCGTCAGGAATATTTCTGGATCAAGCAGGGGGTTTGGACCGCGTTTTTCGTGAACCCAGAACCCGGGAAACTCCTAACAGTCAAAGTGTTGGGCGGGGACATCAGCAACTACGGCGTGGCCGGTGTGCCGATTCCTGCGGCGTTCATCCTGTTCGGCTCCGGGCTGGTGGGTCTGGGCTGGCTGGCTCGCCGCCAGCGGGCGCGCAAGGACAGCGTTGGGTAGTCGCTGACCGTTTGGACATCGTCTGAGTCACTGACGTATCCCCCGGCCCCGGTTTCAAAACCGGGGCTTTTTTTCGCGTCCGCGTATCCCCATGCCGCGCCCACCCCGCGATCCGCTCAAGTTCTGCGCAGCTCCGCCGACTCGCAGAATGTGGCGGCGGCTGTGTGGCTCCGGAGCGGTGAGGCTCTCAGGCACTCTGACGGTTGGTCACCTTGGCGGTTGGTTGCGTTAAGATGTGTTCACAGACGTGACGAACGAGCCCGGCCGAGGAGCTCCGGATGAGCGGATGCGCATGGAAAGCACGAGCCGATGTTGAACGTTGCGGCGCAGCGGCACGTGGGAGAGGCTTCCCTGGTGGCGACCGCGCGCCCGCAGGCGTGAATACATCCCGTCACGGACGACCGCGGGCCATTCCGTAATCGCGCCCATGAACGGAAGGGCGGTAGCGTGCCTGAGACCCGGGCCGGCGCGCCACACGAACAACAGACCTGAAACCCCATGAGCAAAGAACGCGAACGCGAAGAACACGGCGAAGGCCTCGACATCTCCGAATACCTCGCGATCCTACGTCGGCGGCGCTGGTACCTGATCCTGCCGGTTGTGCTGATCGTCCCGATCGTGGTGTACGTGGCGCTGACGCTGCCGCCGACCTACCGCTCGAGCGCAACCATCCTGATCGAGCAGCAGCAGATCCCGCAGGATCTGGTGCGCACCACGGTCACCGGTTTTGCCGATCAGCGCGTGCAGGTGATCAGTCAGCGCATCATTACGACGGCCAACCTGTCGCGGATCATCGAGCAGTACAATCTCTACCCGGAAGAGCGGGAGCAGCGCCCGTTATCCGCGGTAGCAGGCTCCATGCGCGACAATATTCGCCTGCGCATGGTCAGCGGCGACGTGGTCGATCCTCGTAGCGGCCGCCCACAGCAGGCGAACATTGCGTTCACGCTGAGCTTCGATCATGGCTCACCGCAGGTGGCCCGGCAAGTGACGGAGGAACTCGTTTCGCTGTTCCTGGAGGAGAACCTGCGCACCCGGCGCGAGGCCGCCCGCGAGGCGTCGGTGTTCCTTCGCGCTGAGGCCGACCGGCTGGCCCTTGAGATTTCCGACCTGGAGGCGCGGGTCGCGCGCTTCAAGGAAGAACATGGCGAGAACATGCCCGAAATGCAGCAGGTCAACCTGCAGTTCCTGCGCCGGACCGAGGAACAGATTGCCCGAACCGAGCTCGAGGCACGGATGCTCGAAGACCGCATCATGCTCCTCGAAGGTGAGCTGGCGCGTACGAGCCGTTTCGTTGAAGAAGCGGATGGCAGCCGCCGGGTGCTCACGCCGCGTGAACGGCTGATGGAGCTCGAACTGCGCTACGTCCAGCTCAGCACCCAGCAAACGGCCCGGCATCCGGACGTGATGCAACTCGAGCGGGAGATCAACGCACTGCGCGTGCAGACCGGCAGCCTGGGCCGAGGCGAATTGCAGGTGATGCTCGCGTCGGCTCAGTCGGCGCTGGAAGAACGCCGCCGAGAGCTGACCGACTCGCATCCGGAAGTGCGCGATGCCCGGCGTGCGGTCGAAGCACTCGAAGAGCAGCTCGCGGTCGCGCCAGGCTCCGGGGGCACAACGCCCACCGCGATGCTTTCCGAGAACCCAACCTACCATCGCCTGGTGGATCAGCTGCGTGCGGCGCGGACCGAACTCCAGCAATTGCAGGAGAGGCGCACGAGGCTGGTGGCCGAGCTCGGCGAATACGAGGCGCGCGTGCGGGCCGCTCCTTCGGTCGAGCGCGAGTACCGCGCGATCACGCGTGACTACGACAACGCGCTGGCCAAGTTCCGGGAGGTGCGCGCCAAGCAGATGGAGGCCGAGCTCGGGCAGTCGCTGGAAGAGGAGCGCAAGGCCGAGCGCTTCGTGCTGATCGAGCCCGCGTCAACGCCCGTTGCTCCGATCGAGCCCAACCGGCAACGCATCCTGATGATGGGATTCGCGCTTGCGATGGGTACAGGCCTGGGGTTTGTGGCATTGCGCGAGGTCACCGCGGACGCGATCTATGGCTCCCGTGCGGTGATCGCGATCACCGGCGCACCGCCGCTGGCCGTGGTGCCGTATATCGCGACCGCGCAGGAGATTCGGCGCAAGTGGATTATGCGGATCCTGGCCGTCTTCACCGTGCTGGCGCTCGGTGCAGGCACGGCGGCCGCGGTGCACCACTACGTCCGGCCCCTCGACGTGGCGGCCCACCAGTTGCTGCAGCGGGTGGGCCTGAGCGTACCCGGCGCCCCCGTCCCGGGAGGCCACTGACGGATGGAGCGCATCAAGGAAGCCCTCGACCGGGCACGCGACGAGCGTGACGAGCGCTACTTCGCCAATCCGGCCAGCCCGCCACGGCGGCGCACCGATTCGGGCGCGGCGGCAGACAAGCCGGAGCAGAAGATCGTCTACACCGAGACGCGGGTCCTGCAGCCATCGCCCGAGTATCTGCACAGGAAGCGGGTCATCGCCGGCCCGACCGATCCAGTGGCCAACCACTACAGCGTAATGCGGACCCACGTGATCCAGCGCATGCGCTCAAACAACTGGCGGGTACTGGTCGTCACCAGCCCCAACGAGGGCGCCGGCAAGACGCTCACCGCGGTCAACCTCGCCATCAGCATGGCACGCGAGACCAACCACACCGTATTGCTGGTCGACCTGGACCTGCGGCGTCCCACCGTGCTTCGCTATCTTACGGAGGAGCGGCTGCCCGGTATCAGCGACTACATCCTCGAGGACCGGACGGTCCCCGAGCTGCTGTTGAACCCGGGAGTCGAGCGACTGGTGATCCTGCCCGGCCACCGCCCCGTGATTCACTCCGCGGAGATGCTGTCGTCGGCCAAGGTGGTCAGCCTGGTCGAGGACCTGAAACGTCGCTACCCCTCAAGACTGGTGATCTTCGATATGCCCCCAATCCTGGCTGCCGACGACGTGCTCGCCTTCGCGCCGTATTTCGACGCCGCGCTGATGGTCATCGGCGAGGGCGACACCCGTCGCGGTGACCTGGCGAAGGCCGTCGAACTGCTCGGCGACAAGCCCCTCGTGGGCACGGTGCTGAACCGCAGCGACGAGCCCGCCAAGGGCTACGGCTACTACTGAGCGGAATCTCGCAAGCGATGGCCACACCCATAGACTCCCCGTACCTGAAGACCGTCGCCGCGCCGCTTTGGGCGAGCGTGGCCATCGCGCTGGTCGCGTTCGGTGCCCTGCTCGTTGCGGCCTGGAATGGCGTCGCGTATGGGGTGAACATGTGGCGCATGCCGGAGTACAGCTACGGCTACTACATCCCGCCGCTGATCGCCTTCTTCATCTGGCAGCGCAAGCACGAACTGGCCGCGGAGCCGTTCGTCGGTTCCTGGGCGGGCGCGGCGACCGTGCTGTTTGCCACGTTGCTGATCCTCGTGGGCGAGATCGCCACGCTCAACATGTTCATGCAGTACGGCTTCGCGCTCGGCATGATGGGCATCGCGCTCTCGCTGCTCGGTTGGCGCGCGTTTCGCTGGGTGATGGTGCCGCTCTTGCTGCTGTTCTTCACCGTGCCGTTGTCCGGGTTGATCTACAACACTCTCTCACAGGCATTGCAGCTGCTCTCTTCGGCGATCGGCGTGTCGGTGATCCGCCTGTTCGGCATCTCGGTACTGCTGGAGGGCAATGTGATTCAGCTGCCCACCATGCAGCTTCAGGTGGTCGAGGCGTGCAGTGGCCTGCGCTACCTGTTCCCGCTAATGGTGATCGGCTTCATCGTCGCCTACGTGTACCGGGCGCCGTTCTGGAAACGGGTGCTGCTGTTTCTT
>SKPT01000121.1 GCA_007119405.1 Phycisphaeraceae bacterium | reverse complement strand
TGGGCACGATTTCTTCCTCGCGGCCCGGCTCGCCGCCCGTCGAGGCCGGCGCGGGCGTAGCGGCGGTGGGCTCCTCGGCTTCGCGGGGCTCGGCCGCGGGCGGGGCGGTCTGCTGCTCGACGCGCTGCTGGACCTCCTCGCGCTGCTCGAGATGCTTGAGCACGTCCTGCTTGAGCACGCGCCCGCCGGGGCCGGTGGGCTCGACCTGCTCCGGCCGCACGCCGTACTCGTCCATCAACCGCTGGGCCGCAGGCATGATGCGCAGCTCCTGCTCCGCGCCCGCGGTGGACTTGCCCGCCCCGTCAGCCGCTTGCGGCTTCGCGGAGGCTTTCGACGATGGTTGCGACTCCCCCGACTCCCCCACCGCTTGCGGCTTCGCGGCACCCTGCGACTGCTTCGCCTGCTCCCCCTTCTCCGCGGACGTCCCCTTCTCCGCAGACTTGCCCTTCTCCGCCGCCGCCTGCCCGTTCTCGTCCAGGTAGCCGATGACCTCGCCCACCTTCGCCTGGTCACCCTGCTTCTTGACCTGCTCGCCGACCACCCCGTCGCTGGGCGCCGGCAGTTCCACCGTCACCTTGTCCGTCTCGATCTCGACGATGGGCTCGTCCTTCTTCACCGCTTCCCCGGCGCCTTTGAGCCAGCGGCCAATCTCCACCTCCGTGATCGACTCGCCCACCTCGGGCACCTTCAGTTCAAGCCCCATCGTCCGATTCTCCCTGCGTCATGGATCCGCGTCGTGATCAGCCACAGAAGCACAAAGCGAAGGCAGATAAGGAAGCCAGGAAACCAGGAAAGCGTGGGCGACGTGGCCCCGTGCTGGCCCGCTTTCTTCTTCCTCTCTCTTGTCTTGTTCTTCTCTTCTCTGTGCTCTCTGTGCCTCGGTGGTTATTCTTCCGCCTCCTCGCCGAACGCCTCGGCGATGAGCCTGGACTGCTCGAGCTGGTGGGCGGCGCGCGAGCCGGTCGCCGGGCTCGCCGACTCCGCCCGCGTGACGCCCTCAAAATCAAATCGGTCCAGCAACCGCTTGCAGAACAGTCTTTTCAGATAAGGCCAGGCCCCCATGTTCTCCGGCTCCTCCTGCACCCAGAACACCGGCGTGTCCTTGCGATACGACTTCAGCGCCGCCGCCAGCTCGTCCCGGCCAAGCGGGTAATACTGCTCCAGCCGCACGATCGCCACGTCCTCGCGCTGCTGCTTCTCGCGGTGCTCCGCCAGCTCGTAGTAGGTCTTGCCCGAGCACAGCAGCACGCGCGACATGTCCTTGCCCTGCCTGTCCGGGTCGCCCAGCACGCGCCGGAAGCGCCCCGTCGCCAGCTCGTCGAGCGACGACGTCGCCCGCGTGTGGCGCAGCAGGGACTTGGGGCTCATCACCACCAGCGGCTTGCGCCACGGCCGAACCACCTGCCGCCGCAGCAGGTGGAAGTACTGCGCCGGCGTCGAGGGGTTGCACACCTGGATGTTGTCCTGCGCCGCCTGCGTCAGGAAGCGCTCCAGCCGCGCCGAGCTGTGCTCCGGCCCCTGGCCCTCGAAGCCGTGCGGCAGCAGCAGCACCAGGCCGCTCAAGCGCCGCCACTTGTCCTCGGCGCTGGTGATGAACTGGTCGATGATCGGCTGGGCGACGTTGACGAAGTCGCCGAACTGCGCCTCCCACATCACCAGGCCTTCCGGCCAGTCCAGGCTGTAGCCGTACTCAAAGCCCATCACGCCCGCCTCGGAAAGCGGGCTGTTGATGACCTCGACGGGCGCCTGGTCCGGCGCCAGGTTCCCCAGCGGCATGTAGCGGCGCCCGTCCTCGATGTCGTGCAGCACGGCGTGGCGCTGGCTGAACGTGCCGCGCTGGGTGTCCTGGCCGCTCAGCCGCACGCGGTAGCCCTCGACGGCGAGCGTCGCCATCGCCAGCGCCTCGGCCGACGCCCAGTCCAGCGGGCGGTCGCCGGCCGCCATCTCCCGCCGAATGCGCAGCAGCCGCTTGACCTTCGGATGCACGTTGAACTCGCCCGGGTTGCGCGTCTGCTTGTCCAGTAGCTCCTGCAAGCGCTGGCGATCCACCCCCGTGTCCACGTCGTCGACATCCACGTCGTCGCCGCCGACGTAGCTCGACCAGCGCCCCTGCAGCGCCTGCGGCCGGGTCACGTAGTTCTCGCTCCGCGCCGCCGTCAGCTCCTTCTCCAGCAGCTCCGTTCGCCGCTGGGCGATGCGCTCGGCGTCCTGCTCGCTCAGGCCGCCGAGGCGCTGAAGGTGATTGAAGTACACGTCGCGCACGCTCTCGCGCTGCTGGATCTTCTGGTACAGCAGCGGCTGGGTGAACGACGGCTCGTCGCCCTCGTTGTGCCCGCGCTTGCGGTAGCAGTACATGTCGATCACCGCGTCCCGCTTGTACCGGTTGCGGAACTCCATCGCCAGGTGCACCGCCTGGGCCACCGCCTCGGGCGATTCGCCGTTGACGTGGAAGATGGGGATCTGGAGCATGCGCGCGATGTCGGTGGCGTAGCGGCTGGAGCGCGCCTCGCGCGGCGGCGTCGTGAAGCCGATCTGGTTGTTCACCACCACGTGCAGCGTCCCGCCGACCGTGTACCCCTCCAGGTTCGAGAGGTTGAACGTCTCCTGCACGATGCCCTCGCCGGCGAATGAGGCGTCGCCGTGGATCAGCAGCACGAGCCCGCCCTCGCCGCGCTCGGGGAACTGCGCCCGGTCCTGCTTGGCGCGCATCCGCCCCAGCGCCACGGGGTTGACGTACTCGAGGTGGCTGGGGTTGAAGCACAGTGACAGGTGGATGTTCTTGCCGTGCCGCGTGCGCCAGTCGCCGGAGTAGCCCATGTGGTACTTGACGTCGCCGCGTCCCATGTAGAGGTTCGGGTCGCGGTCCTCGAACTCGCGGAAGATCTGCTGCGGGCTCTTGCCGATGATGTTCGCCAGCACGTTCAGCCGCCCGCGGTGGGCCATGCCCAGGACGATCTCCTGGATGCCCTGGTCGCCGGCGCGTTCGAAGCACAGGTCCAGCAGGGGGATGAGGCTCTCGGCCCCTTCCAGCGAGAAGCTCTTGGCGCCGGTGAACTTTCGCTGGATGAAGTCCTCGAAGATCACCGCGTCGGTCAGGCGGGTGAAGATGCGCACCTGCTCCTTGCGCGACAGCTCGATCCGGTTCTGCGTCGACTCCATGTACTCGCTGAGCCACTGGCGCACCTGCATGTTGTCGATGTGCATGTACTGCACGCCGATCTCGCCGCAGTAGGTGGCGCGGAGCTGGTCGATGATCTCGCGCAGGGTCCGGCGGTCGGGCCCGGGCATGGTGCCGGTGTGGAAGACGCGATTCATGTCCCGCTCGGTCAGCCCGTAGTAGGCCGGGTCGATCTCCACCGGCTCCTCGTTGCGGGTGCCGATGGGATCGAGCTTGGCGGCGATGTGCCCGCGCACGCGGTAGGCGCGGATGAGCTGGTCGACGCGGTCCTGGCGCGAACTGGCCTCGTCCTGGGCCCGCGCCGCCCGGCCGTTGCCCGAGGCCGGCGGCTGCGCCCGGCCGTTGTCCCCGCCAGGGTTGAAGACGCTGCGCCGCTCGAAGCTCGGGCCCAGCCGGCCGTCACGCCGCGGCTGGTCCTGCCGCCGCCACTGCTCGAACTGCGCCCGCCAGCGGCTGTCCACGGCGTCGGGGTCGTCGAGGTACGCGGCGTACAACTGCTCGACGTACGCAAGGTTGGAACAATCGGGAAGTGGGTCTTGGCCCGTCCTGGACACGGCCGAACTCCGACGGAAAGGGGATTGTCGATCACGCGACCACACAAGCCGCCTGACACCCTCCCCCGCCACCGCCCTTCTCACGCCACCGGCTCGCCGCACCCACTAACTTATCACATCGGGCCGCGCTCGCAGCCTTCTTAACCGCGGGAACTTGCGCCCGCGACGCCAACCGGGCCCGCCCCGACCCGCCCCATCGCCTTATCCTAGGCCCAACTCGGGCCGAAGTGAGCCCCGATTGCCCGCCGATAACAATCCTCGGCCCGCGGCGAACGGCGGCCCCCCCGGCTGTCGCGGCACCCAGGCACCACGTTTCCACCTTGCCCTAAAGGTGCGGGGCGGTATCGTCGTCACTCAAACAGACCGATTCCGACCCCCCT
>SKPT01000177.1 GCA_007119405.1 Phycisphaeraceae bacterium | reverse complement strand
GGCGAGATGCTGGCCCGGATGCTGCCGAGCATCGCCTGGGTCGCGGTCGGCTTGGTACTCGCAGCGTGGATCGCCGCCGAGATCGCCAAACTCCGCCAACGCCGCCTGCTTGACCACCAGCAGGGCCTGGAAACCATCCGTGCCCTCACCTGGCGGCAGTTGGAGCAGCTCGTGGCCGAGGCCTACCGCCGGCGGGGCTACCGCGTGGAGCTGGTCGATCGGCCACCCGGCATTTCAGGCGAGCCCGACCACGCTACTGCTGCTCGTAGCTCCGGGCCGGCGCCGGTCAGCCCACGGCGTTCGCCGGGCCGGTCGCACGGCTCACGGATCCCGGTCATCGGACACAATCGGGGAGGCAGGGTCGGTCAGAGGGGGCCCGCGGCAGGGTTCGCTGCCTCCCGTCTACCCGCCCCTGCCATCGGGTTCGCTGGTGGCGATCGCCTCGGCGGCCTCAACCATCCCAGCGATGCGGGCTTTGATCGGCTCCGGCAGGGTGGGCCAAGCCTCGGTCAGCCGGCGCAGATCCTGGTCTGCCGACGTTTTCTGCGCATTTACTGCGCCAGGGCCAGGGATCGGGCGTTGGGGCATGTGAGCCGGGTTTTGCTCCTGACTGTCGATCCGGAGGTTGCGGGTTCGAGTCCCGTCACCCTCGCTTGTTCCCCCGAAGCGTAAACCCCGCCGTCACCCACGGTTGGGGTTTTTTCTTGCGCTGATTTCAACGCCATCCCGGAACCGGCGCCACCCCCCTTTTGTCCGGATTTGTCCGCACTGTTGGGCATGTTTCGGCCAGTATCCCGGACAATTACCCGGCCAATCGCGTCAGTGCCCGTAGCGGCCATAACCGCCTGCGCCGGCGCGAGATCGGGAAGATTGTCAATGGCGGACCGGCGATCGCGCGTGCCCACTCGCGTGTAGAACTTGTCCGTGGTGGCGTAGCTCGCGTGGCCCATGATCCGCGTGGTGATGGCCCGCGGCACGTCCAGGAGGGCGAGCATCGTGCCGGTGGTGGTGCGAAGCGCGTGGAAGTCCACCCGCCGGCCCTGGGCGTCCTCCTCGGCCAGGAAGTCGCTGTCGGCCCACTTGGCCCGCTGCTCGGGCGTGGGTGCCTCCTCAAGCCACGCCCGCCGGGCGTCGGCCAGGTCTGCCCTGAGCATGTCGGCCGTGTCCGTCCGCGGCGGCATGTTGAACGCCGGCGCCGCCCGCAGCTTGCCCTTGAACTGCTCAGCCAGGAGCGCCGCCGTGCGCGGCTGCAGGGCCTGCACCATGTCGCGCTTGTTCTTCGTGCCCTGCTGGCCCTTCACCGTCACCGTGGGCGAGTCCTCGGCGTCGAGGTCGAAGTCGGAGACCTTCAGCCGCCGCAGGGCTCCAGCCCGCAAGCCGGTCTGCAGCGCCACGCTGTAGAGGACGGCCCGCTGCGGCCCTGTCATCTGCCAGGTGACGCGGCCTCGCTTACTCCGGCCAGCGCGGACCGGGCCGCTCGCCGCCGCGGCGATGAGCCGCCGCGCCTCGTCCTCGGTCAGCGCCCGCCGGTGCTCCCGGGCCTCGATGGGCAGTGGCTCGATACCCGCGGCGGGCGACTTCGCGGCCTTGCCCATGCGGAGCATCCAGTTGCACCAGCCCTTGATGGCGGTGAGGTACGCGTTGCGCGTCTGGTCCTTGAACCCCTCGGCCGTCTGGATCGCCGTCAGCGCGGACTCGATCCGGCCGAACAGCGCCGACCAGTGCTTCACGCCGGCCTGCTCGACGATGCGCTCGATCCGGCTGACGGTCAGTGTGACGTGCGTCGCGTTGCGCTTCCGCCCCTTCAGCCACTTCCGATACTCCTCGATGTGCTCGGCCAGGGGCCGGCCGGCGGCGAGGCGCTGGCTGTCGAGCAGGTCGAAACGCACGAGGCGCTCGATGAACGACGGCGGCAGCCCTTCCAGCCAGTAGGCGAGGTCGCTTCGCGGGTCCGGATCTGTGCGCGCGACCCGGCACGCCACGAGCCGCTCGATGTGTCGGCCGATCTGCTCCGACTCCTCCCGCGAAATCGTGCACGGCATACGCCGGCTGAGGTCGTGATGGTCGGTGAACTCCACCCACCACTTCCGGCTCTTCTCGTACCGTGGCTCGACGCCGAGCGCCTCGGCCGTCCTGGTCAACGTGGAGGACTTTGGCTTCGCGTCCGCACTCACCAGCTCGCGGGCCTGCTTCTCGGTCAATCCACGCGCCACCAGCTCCTTGCTGCTGAGGTTGTCGCGCTCGATCGCCCTGCGAATGTCCTCGGCAAGGCGTTGTTCGTCGCGTGTGGACCGCTTGAAGATGCGTGCCATAGATCACCTCTACCCCGCAACTGATGTCGTCGAGCCCTTACTATACTCAACTCTTCTTGATTATCAACCGAAACCCAAGGGCCTCGGCGATTTGCTCCGCCGTGTCCAACCGTGGCGTTGTCCCGCGGACGATGTTCGACAGCACCTGCTGGCTGACGCCCGATTGCTGTGAAAGCTGGTAGCGCGTAATGCCGCGCTTTTCCGCTCGTGCGATGGCATCGCGTAGCTGATCCGCGACGGATTTCCTCCTGGCCGGCATCATCGTGCCTCCCCTGAGAGGCCCAGTTCCTGCTTGAGGTAGGAAATGAGCAGTTGAGACAACAGAGGCAACGTGACGCTGCCGACCTTCCTGATTTGATCACGGGCGCGGCGCCAGCGCGTATCGTCGCGTGCGGCGTCAAGGAACTCGCATCCGTCCCAGGTCAATCGGAGCGAAATGAAGCACCACGTACCGTCGCCGTCGCCGTCGCCGGTCGCCTCCGAGCCCTCCAGGAGCCCTGCCTGTACCAGCAGTCGAACGTGATTGGCGATTTCCGCGGCAGACCGGCCCTCGATGTGCAGATCACCCGAATCCACACCGAGATAATCGCCCGCGCTTTCCACCGCCAGCATCAACGCCCTGATGAGGTCCATGTCACGTCGCATCACGTCTCCCTGTCTGAAGCTCAAGCAGCACGTCAGCATCGCTGATCGGTCACGTCAGGTCCAGCGCGATTCACCGGTCACTCAGGCGGTCAACCGGCCCCCGCCCGGGGCGGAAATATGGTGCTGGAAAACGCTTACGGATCATGCCAGCCGGACTATGTATCCGGGGGC
This sequence comes from Phycisphaeraceae bacterium, assembly GCA_007119405.1. The sequence goes on along the minus strand of SKPT01000177.1, from coordinate 985 downwards.
TGGGCCCCGGACGGCGGCTTGGTTGGCGGTTTCGGCCGCAGATGGGCCAGGGCCAACTCCCGCACGCGGAGTTCACGCTTTTCAGGGGCCAGCCGCTGGAGGGCATTGCGGCTGCCGGGCGTCAGCTTGTTCAGCACCTTCTCCTCGATGCTCTGACGCTCTGCCGGGGTGAGCTGTGCGAGACGAGCTTCGGCGGGATCAACAGAGCGAAGGGGGTGTGCCACCGACGCCTCCGCTTGGTCTGCAGCGGTTCGGAGTTCATTGACCAATACCCCGGTTTCCTTCCCACGATCTCGGACTCGTGCAGCAAGCTCCCTGACCTTGCGCGGGGTCAGCCCGGATCGCGCCGCAAGCTCCGACCGTACGGGCTCACCGACCCCGGCCTGTAGCAGCGCCGTACGCACTTCATTCCGCTCTCTCCCATCTTCGACGCCAGCAGCAGCAGCGATGCGAACGTGCGACTGCTGCTGTTCGGATTGTTCACTGGCCTGTTCAGAGTGTTCGGGCGCACTCACGTCCGCCCTTTTGGGCTGCGAGGACCGCCGTTTTCGCGCCGCCGAACCGCCGTTTTGTTCGGCCGTCCCCGCCGTTTCTGGGCCTTCAAACGGCGGCACTGCGGGCGCTGTTTCTGTGCCGGCAAACGGCGGCCGCATGTCCGCTGTTTCCGTACCCGAAAACGGCGCATCTCGCGCCCCCGTTTGGTCCTCGGCCTGCTCAATCCACAGGAGCCGGTATTGATTCGCACGCGACCGTCCACCCCCGCGTTCTTCAATGATGATCGACCGTTCGCGCTCCGTCTTGCCTTCGTTCGCCATCTCTATGAGCGTTCGCTGGATATGGCGGCGCTCCAACCCGGTGATTTCCTCCAAGCGGCGCACGCTCGGGTAGGCGAGCGAACCAGGCGACCGTGCGTGAGCGTGGAGCGCCATCGCCAGCTTCATGGCGGCGTTGGAAAACAGCGCCCGCCACGCTGGCGTGACCTGAT
>SKPT01000545.1 GCA_007119405.1 Phycisphaeraceae bacterium | reverse complement strand
CGCGGAACGCGAACGCGAGGAGCAGGATTTACTCGTGAGCGACCATCATCATCACGGCCCGAAGGACATCATCGGCTGGACGGAGTACATCGATTTCCCGGACTGGGGCATCAAGGGCATGAAGGCGAAGGTCGACACGGGGGCGCGAATCCGCGCAACGTCGCGAGCCGCCCCATTCATTCGCCCGGCACCCCGTAACAGGAGCACCCCATGACCCCCGCCGAAGTGATCCAGATGGCCAAGGAGCACGGCTGCAAGATGTTCGACCTGCGCTTCATGGACTTCCCGGGCAAGTGGCAGCACACGTCCTACCCGATCAAGGAGCTGACGGAGGAATCGATCGATGAGGGGTTCGGCTTCGACGGCTCGTCGATCCGCGGCTGGCAGGCGATCAACGAGTCGGACATGCTGCTCAAGCCCGTGCCGGAGTCGGCGTTCATCGACCCGTTCTTCAAGGAGCCGACGCTCACGCTGATCTGCGACATCGCCGACCCGGTCACCGGCGAGGACTACAGCCGCGATCCGCGCTCGATCGCCAAGAAGTCGGTGGCGTACATGCAGGAGTCGGGCCTGGCGGACACGTGCTTCATCGGGCCCGAGGCCGAGTTCTTCGTCTTCAACGACATCCGCTACGACTCGCAGCCGCACATGTCGTTTTTCGCCATCGACTCGCAGGAGGGCGTGTGGAACACGGGTGCGAACGAGGGGCCGAACCTCGGGCACAAGAACCGGTACAAGGAAGGCTACTTCCCGGTGCCGCCGAACGACACGCTGCACGATCTGCGCACGGAGATGGTGCTGAAGCTGATGCAGTGCGGCATCGACGTCGAGTGCCAGCACCACGAGGTCGCCGGCGGAGGCCAGTGCGAGATCGACGTGCGCTTCAATGACCTGGTGTCGATGGGCGATCACCTGACGCTGTACAAGTACATCATCAAGAATGTCGCCCGCGAGCATGGGCTCAGTGCGACGTTTCTGCCCAAGCCGATCTACGGCGACAACGGCTCGGGCATGCACACGCACCTTTCGCTGTGGAAGGGCGACAAGCCGCTGTTCGCCGGCGACGGGTACGCGGGGCTGAGCGAGATGGCGCTGCACGCGATCGGCGGGATTCTCAAGCATGCCCCGGCGATCTGCGCGTTCACCAACCCGTCGACGAACAGCTACAAGCGGCTGGTGCCGGGCTACGAGGCGCCGGTGAACCTGGCGTACTCGCGGCGGAACCGGTCCGCGGCGATCCGCATCCCGCTGTACAACGCTTCGCCCAAGGCCAAGCGCATCGAGTTCCGCTGCCCGGACCCGAGCTGCAACCCGTACCTGGCGTTCTCGGCGCTCCTGATGGGGGCGCTGGACGGCATCCAGAACAGGATCGACCCGGGCGACGCGCTGGACGTGAACATTTACGACCTCGAGCCGGAGGAGGCGGCGAACATCCCCAAGACGCCGGGGACGCTGGAGGAGGCGCTCATGTCGTTGCAGGAGGATCACGAGTTTCTGCTCAAGGGCGACGTGTTCACGCCGGACGTGATCAGCACGTGGGTGGAGTGGAAGATGGAGAACGAGGTCAACGCGTTGAAGCTGCGGCCGCACCCGCACGAGTTCATGATGTACTACGACATCTGAGCCGGATCGCCGGTGGATCGTCGGTGGTGTGCGAGGCAAAAGCCCCGGTGACGCGCGTCGCCGGGGTTTTTCTCTGGTGCGAGGAGCGGTTCAGGGGTCGTATCAGTCCCGGCCGCGTAGGCTGTAGCGGCCGGAGCTGTTGACGTTGTCGTCGGGCCCGAGGCGTTCGACGTGCCCGTCGATGAAGGGGAAGGTGGCGGTGAGGCGATGGCGGAAGGCGTAGTGGCCGCCGTCGTAGAGGTGGCCGTCGAGCGGGTGGAGCGTGGGTGAGCCGCCGCGCGGTCCGACGTAGTCACTGCCGCCGCGTTCGACCTCGCGCATGAGGAAGGTGTAGGCGGGTTGTCGGAAGAAGTCGGCTCGGGCGCCGAGGTAGAAGTATTCCCAGGTGCGTCCGCTGTGCGGTGAAGGCGGCGGGTTGCCGTAGTCGCCGTAGCGTCCGGGCGCGTCGCCGATGCGGTTGCCGCCGGCGGCATTGTTGTTCATGCCGATCCATCGGGTGACGCCGGTGATGTAGGTGAAGTTGGGGCAGTGGATGTTGTGCTTGCTGCCGGGCGTGCCCTGGCCGACGACGCTGATGCCGGTGCCCCAGCGGAGCATGTTGTGCCAGCGCCAGGAGCTGCCGTGCGAGCCGTCGCTGATGTTGATCAGGTTGGCCCGGCCGGGGAATCGCCCGTCGTTGTCATTGGCGAAGGTGTGCATCGCCTGGGCGATGGTCCGCATGTTGCTCATGCAGAGGCTGGTGCGGGCCGCCGACCGGGCGGCGCTGAGCGCCGGCAGCAGGATCGCGATCAGCGGGGCGATGAGGGAAATGACGACGAGCAGCTCGACCAGCGTAAACGCACGGGGCAACCGCATCATCGACGTTCTCCTGGCATGACGGCCTGAGCGCGGCCGTGCGTGCCCCTCCAGGGCCCGCCGCGTGGGGGCCTGCGTCACCGCTGAGCGGAGGGATGGAACCGGTGGCCGCCATCGAGCTCGGGATCACCGACGGTGCGTGCCTCGACGTGGCCGTCGATGTAGGCGATCACGCCGGTGTTGCCGTGATGCCGGCCGACGAATCCGTTCATGTTGCTCTGTTGGTCGCTGCCGCCGTGGATCTCGAAGATGAGGTACTGGTTCTCGGGCTCGCGGAAGTCCATGCGGCGGGCGCCGAGGTAGTAGACGGCTTCGGGGTCACCGGCCCACTGGGCGGGCCGGCTGGCGGTGGCGTCGCTGCCCAGGGGCCCCCATGGCGGATTGTCGCCCCAGCTCGGGCCGCCGATGACCCAGAGGTTCACGGCATTCCAGCGCGGGTAGCCGCTGACGCCGCCGGCGGCGAACTCGGGGCAGAAGATCCGCCGCTGTTGCGGGTCGGCCTCTTCGGGGACGGAGTGGCGGACGATGTCGATCTGCTCGAAGTAGTTGTTGAGGATGTTGATCCAGGAGATGGACGAGTTGGTGGGGAGGGTGCGGCTGCCGCGGCCGGGGAAGCGGTCGTTCCAGTCGTCGGCGTAGTAGTTCATGTACATGCTGATCTGGTTGTGCATGTTCACGCACTGCATCCGCCGGGCGACGCCGCGCGCCGCGGTGAGCGCCGGCAGCAGGATCGCGATCAGCAGGGCGATGATGGAGATGGCCACGAGCAGCTCGATGAGCGTGAACGCGCGAGCATTGATACGCATCTGGGTCACTTCCTTTGCATCGGGCATCACGACAAAAGCCGGCTCCGATGCGTCGATCGGTGGCCTTGGGCCGGCGGATGCGCTGGGCATCGCGCGCGGGGCGAACAGCCCCCGTCTGCACTTGCCAATGTACCCGCGCCCAGCCGTTGGATCAACGATCTTCTGCTGACGCGGCGCGGGCGAACATGGCCGGCTGTCGCTTTAAGTTGATGTGACGTATGTGGTTGTGGGGGGGGTGGCCGCCGTGCCCGCGGCGAGGCGTCACCGCGCCGGCGGGAAGGTCGGCCGGCCGGTCGAGGCCGTATCATGGTCGCCGGGCCAGGGCCGGCGTTGACGGGACGCGGCGGGGGCGGGGCGGTGCCCGGGAGGCTTGGGCTTGACGCAGCAGTTGGGCGTGACGGGCTTTGCGCTGGCGGCGGCGGCGTGTGCGCTGGCGGCGATGGCGCGGCGGCGCGGTGCCTGGGTGTGGATCGCGGCGGCAGCGGCGTTCGCGCTGCTGCTGCTGGACGTGGCCACGGGCTACCGCTTCGAGGCGACGCAATTGCTGCGCGGCTGGGCGCGGGCGGAGGGGTGGTACGGTGAGCGCCGCGGCGTCCAGGCGATCGTGCTGCTGACTGCGGGGCCGGTGCTCCTGGCGACGGGCGCGTGGTGGGTCTGGCGCGTGGGCCGGCACGCGGGTTGGCCGGCGGGCATGGCCCATGCGGGCCTGGCGCTGGTGGTCCTCGTCTACGTGGTCGAGATTGTTTCCCTGCACCACGTCGGTCGCGTGATCTATAGGCCGGCGGGGCCGGCGATGGTGATCGCCTGGCTCTGGCTTTCCGGGGCGACGCTGGCGGTGGTG
>SKPT01000473.1 GCA_007119405.1 Phycisphaeraceae bacterium | reverse complement strand
CGAGCCGACCCGCCCGCCACGCTCGAGCTCGGCGGGGTCACCTGCCAGCGCCTGGAGATCTTCAAGCACGACGCCTTCGCCGCCACCGCCCGCTACCGCGCCCCCGACGGCCGCGAGATCATCTGCAAGTTCAACCGCGCCCAGCCCGTGCCCGGGCTCCCGGCCCGCTGGCTGGGCAAGCGCCTCGCCCGACGCGAGACCGCCATCCTCGAGCGCCTCGCCAGCGTCGACGGCATCCCCGACGCCGTCACGCCCGTGCGCGTCGACGGACGGGTGCTGCACAACGCCACCGCCCACGTCTACATCCCCGGCCACCCGCTGCGCAAGGACGAAGCCGTCGACGACCGGTTCTTCCCCCGCCTCGAAGCGCTCCTGGCCGACCTGCACGCCCACGACGCCGCCCATGTTGACCTCAACAAGCGCGAGAACATCATCGTCGACGAGCAAGGCCGGCCGCACCTGATCGACTTCCAGCTCCACTTCGCGCTGCCCGAGCGCGGGCTGGGGCGCCTCTGGCCGGCCAGGCTCCTGCTGCGCCTGTTCCAGCGCTCGGATTGCTATCACCTGCTCAAGCATCAGATCCGCCTGCGTCCTGATCAACTGCCCGAGCACCTGCGCAGCCTCGACGCGATCCGCCCCTGGTGGATCCGCGCGTGGCGCTGCATCGCCACCCCGTGGCGCCAGAGCCGCCGCAGGCTCCTCGTGCTCATCGGCGTCCGCCGCGGCGAGGGCCACGCCTCGTCCGAGCACGAGCCCGAGCAGGCCATGCGCCGCGATGCATGACCCATCAACCCGCCTCGGGACGTGCATGAACTCGAAGCCTGGGCGTGGGGTGCCACCTGGCGGCGTGAACTTCGGTTGTAGGGTGGGTAGAGCGCAGCGAAACCCACCAGCTCGGTCGAGGATCCGCGACGTTCGTGGTGGGTTTCGCTTCGCTCTACCCACCCTACGGTCGAGCCCCGGTCGCAAAGTTCACAGCGTGGGGTGCCACCTGGCGGCGTTCATACAGGAAGGTGCAATGGCCACGAATGAACACAGATGCGGATGGGATTCTGCTCGACATTCGTGTTCATCCGTGTTCATTCGTGGCTGGCTCCCCATCCGGGTTCATCCGTGTTCATCCGTGGCTGATCTTCTCCTCACGCCTCGGCCTCGCGGTTGACGTGGGTCTCGGCGATGCTGGTCAGGCGCTTGTCGGTCTCGCCCTCCTCCTCGAGCGTCTGCTGAAGGAGCTGGGCCTGGTCGTTGAACCCGAGGGTGCGGGCGTGGCTGCGCGCGGTGCCGTAGGCGGCGATCTCGTAGTGCTCGACGCGCTGGGCGGCGCCGATGAGCGCGGCGTCGCGCACGTGGGTGTCGCCGCGGGCCTCGATCATCTCCTCGCCCTCGCCGATCAGCCCCTTCATCGCCTGGCACGTCTCGCGCTCCGGCCGCCGACCCATCATCTGGAAGATCTGCTCCAGCCGGCCCACGTGCCCCTCGGTCTGACGCTGGTGCTCGGTCAACGCCTGGCGCAGGTCGTCGGCCTGGGCGGTCTGGGCCATCTTGCCCAGGGCCGCGACCAGGCGCTTCTCGGCGTCGTAGAGGTCCTCGAGCTGGTGGACGTAAAGGTCACGCAGCGAGTTGAATTCGGTGTGGCCAAGCCATCCCATGGCGATTTCTCCTGGTGAAGTCTTCAACGCCCCCGGTGGGGCTCGGCGCAAGTGCGTACAAACCGCATGCCGGGCGCAGGGAAGTAGCCACAGATGAACACGGAGGAACACGGATGAACACACATGGGAGGAGGGGATCGAGGAGCCAGAACGGTGACGCTCCGAGCCGCTTGCGGCTTCGCGAAGCCGCAAGCGGCTCAGAGTCGCTACCCCCCGGTTTCTTCGCTCCCTTCCTCTACTTCCCCATCCGTGTCTATCCGTGTTCATCCGTGGCTATCTCCCCTCCCCGTCTCACACCAGATCGCGCTTGATGGCGTACTCCCAGCTTCGGCAGAAGACGCGCTGGGCGCCCTCCCAGGCGTCGAGGTCGGCGTGGAGCAGGAAGTGCGTGGCCGTGCAGCGCAGGGTGGTGCGGGTGCGCGTGCGGACGTGCCAGTGGCCGCGGCGGAAGCTCTTTTCCGCGACGGTCCGGCCGACGAGCGACTCAAAGCGCTCGTTCTGCGAGCTGTACCATTCGATGATGCGGTTGCCCAGTGTCAGGTCGATGGGCTCGAGGCGCCAGGTGCCCTCGTCCTTGACGACCTTGAGCGTGGAGCGCTCGCGGGCCAGGTCGCGCTTGACCATCCAGCGCAGGCGTCGGGCGGCCAGGCGCGTGCGAGGCGGCGGCGGGGTGCCTTCCGGCTCGGGCAGGGGCTTGAGGTGATGGTCCTCGTCGCGCGGGGCACGCACGGGCAGGCTGAGGCGGCTGGCGGCGGTGTGGACGGTCAGGCGCACGGGCGCGGGCGGGGGCCAGGCCAGCGGCCAGTAGCTGGTCGACAGGGACAGGCGGACGCGGTGGCTGGCGGGGAAGATCTGGGCGACGTCGTTGAGCTGCAGCTGGACGCGGTAGCGCTTGCCGGGGGTCAGCGGCTGGGGATTGCTGCGGCTGTGGCGGTGGGTGAGGTTCAGCAGGCCGTAGGTGATGCGTGTGGCCCGGCCGTCGGGCGCGACGTCGGAGATGCGGGCGGCGAGCATGGCCACGCGGCGGTTGACCTCGAGCTCGAGGTCGAGGATGGGCGGGCCGACGAGGTCCATCGGGCGGGCCAGCGGCGCGGTTTCGAAGATGAGCGCCCCGCCGTCCTCCTCGCGCTGGTCGTGGGGCAGGTCGGGCGGGGCGGCGTAGGAGCACCACTTGCCGGCGAACAGGCCGACGCTCAGCGGCGACTGGACGCTGACGGGCGAGGGGTTGCCGCCGGCGGAGGCGGCGACGAGCCGGGCCGGGGCCAGGCCGTAGCTGTGGCGGGTGATGTTCGGGCTTGGCCAGGTGGGCTCGGCGATCCAGCGGCCCGGACGCTCGACGTAGGCGGTGGTGGGCGGGACGGAGTCCTGCAGCCACATGCGCAGCATGGGCTCGTCCATGATGCCGGTGTCGCGGCCTTTGAGCCAGTGGTCGAAGAAGCGCAGGGCTTCCTGGAGGAAGCCGACGGCCGGCCCGGGCGTGCCGAGGTGGGGGTACTTGTGGCTCCAGGGCCCGATGAGCCCGAGCCGGGGCACGCGCAGGTGCTCGAGCATGCGGAAGATGGCGTTGGAGTAGCCGTCGGCCCAGCCGCCGACGAGCATGACGGGGCAGTTGATCGCGTGGTAGTCTTCGCAGATCGAGCCGTGGCGCCAGTAGGCGTCGCGTCGCTGGTGCTGGAGCCAGGTCTCGATCCAGGGGTGGTTGTGTTCGAGGCGGTTGACCCAGATGTCGCGCCAGCCGTCGCCGACGATGTGCGGGTCGGGCGGGCAGGAGTTGTAGGAGAACATGACCGAGGCCCAGGAGAGGTTGTCGCCGAGCAGGCATCCGCCCATGTAGTGCACGTCGTCGGCGTAGCGGTCGTCGGTGGAGCTGAGGCTGATGACGGCCTTGAGCGGCGCGGGCCGGCGTGCGGCGACCTGCAGGCCGTTGAACCCGCCCCAGGAGATGCCGATCATGGCAACGTGGCCATCGCACCAGGGTTGTTGGGCGAGCCACTGGAGGATGGCGATGGCGTCGTCCTGCTCCCGGGGCAGGTACTCGTCGAGGAGGATGCCCTCGGAGTTGCCGCTGCCGCGCAGGTCCACGCGGACGGATGCGTAGCCGTGGCCGGCGAAGTATGGATGGTGGATGGCGTCGCGCGCGGCGGTGAAGTCGCGCAGGCGGTAGGGGATGTACTCGAGGATGGCGGGCACGGGGCTGTGCTCGGCGTCGCGGGGCAGCCAGATGCGCGCCGCCAGTCGCACGCCGTCGGGCATGCGGATCCATGCGTGGTCGATGACGCGAACCCGGTGAGGCAAATGACGGACGGTGCGCAAGGCAGGGGCTCCGGGGACGATGGCACGGGGCGCGGTGTTATTCACCTTTGAATGGTCGCTTTAACTGCAGGTCGTGGGGTGCCACGGCTTGTCCCGAAGGGTAAGCCGTGCGCTTGCCGATGATCGCACGGCTCGCCGCTTCGCGGTCAAGCCGTGGCACCCCCGAT
>SKPT01000285.1 GCA_007119405.1 Phycisphaeraceae bacterium | reverse complement strand
GGTGGCTGTGGGGCTTCGCGAAGCGGCAAGCCGCGCGGCCCGCGGCGAGGCGCGCTATCGCGTGAGCTCGCATTCGATGCGGAAGCCGACGGCCTGGCGGTCGTCGAGGAAGGGCTCGCGCTGGGTGTGCACGAGCTTGACGGTGTTGAAGATGGGCGCCTGCTCAAGGCGTAGGACGAGGCGCGAGACCTCCGCTTGATCGGCGGCGAGGCCGACCAGTTCCAGGCGGTATCGCCGGCGCTGTTCCAGGTCGTCGTCGGGGTGGGGTGTGTCGTTGAGCGGGCTGAGCCGGGCGCGGGTGAGCACGGCCTTGTCGTCCAGCCAGTGGGCGAGCAGGGCGAGCAGGGTGGCCCAGTCCGGCTCGTCGCCGACGCGTCGGCCGGCGGCGAGGCTGGCCTCGGCGTCGACGAGTTCGGGCTCGAGGGCGGCGATGTCGTCCTGTTTGTTCTGCATGAGCTGCTCGGCTTCGTCGATCTGGCGCGCCAGGGCGCGGTCGGGCCCGGTCAGGCCGATCCACGCCCCCAGCCAGAGCGCGGCGAGGACGCCGGCCCAGGCCAGGATGGCGATGGTCCAGGCGTGCAGGCGTCGGCGCCGGTGCCGGGCCTCGAGCCGATGTGCCGGGATGAGGTTCACGGCAGGGATCAAGCCAGGGCCTCCTCGGGGTAGAGCGCCAGGCCGACGGCCAGGGCGAGCGTGCCGTGGCGGGCATCGGCGGCGTAGGGGCCGATGTCGATGAGCTCGGCGGGTCGCAGGGCGGCGGTGTCGGTCTCGAGGGCATCGGCGAGGCGTTCGGCCAGGCCGGGCACCTCCGAGCCGCCGCCGACCAGGGCGATGCGGCGCAGCGGGGCGTCGGGGTACTGGTGCGAGGCGTAGGCCAGCGCCAGGCGCAGCTCCTGGGCCAGGGCGTCGACGTGGCTTTCCAGCGGGCCACGGACGATCGACGCCAGCGGCGCGGCGGCGGGGTCGAGGTTCTCCGGCTCGGTCAGGCCGGCCTGGTGCAGGAGGTGCTCGATAATGTCGGGCTCGAGGTGGTGCTCGGTCCCGAGCTTGTCAATGGGTGAGGCCAGGCCGATGCCGCCGAGCACGCGTTCGTAGACGAGCCGCCGGCCGTGGACGAGCAGGAAGCTGGAGGCGTGGTGGCCCAGGTCGACGACGGCGAGCATGGGGTCGTGCTCCTCGAGCAGCGGCTGGGCCAGGCGTGTCAGGGCCCAGCCGTCGATGTCCAGGCCGCGCAGCTCGAAGCCGGCGGTTTCGAGCACGTCGATGAGTTCTTCGGCCGGCTCGTGCGGACAAGCCGCGGCCATGACGGGCCCGCCCTTGTCGGTGCGCTTGGGCAGTTCCCAGTGGGCGACCTCGAGCATGTGGGCGTCGAAGCGGTGGGCGCGGGCCATCTCGACGCGGGCCAGGTCGGCCAGCGGGGCGCCGCTGGCGACGGGGGGCAGATCCAGCACGCTGGTCAGCACGCGGGCCTTGGGGGCGGTGGCCACGACGCCGCAGCCGCGGAACCCGCGGCGCTCCAGCACGTCGAAGAGGCGAGCGGCTTCCTCGGCGTCGAAGGGCTCGCCCGGCTTGCCGCGCTGCATGGACAGGGCGGCTTCGAGGCGGGCACCCCGGCACTGGGCGGCCTTGATGTAGCGCGAGCCGATGTCCAGCCCGATGACGTCGCGCTGTCTTGTCAGGCCGTGGATCATGGGCATCAGCCTCCGACGGACGCGGTCAGGTCAAACAGCGGCAGGAACATGCTCAGGGCCACGGTGCCCACGAGCAGGCCGAGGATCACGAGAATGATCGGCTCGAGGATGCTGGTCAGCGAGCGGAGGATGATCTCGTTGTCCTCGTCGAGGAAGTCGGCGATGTTCAGCAGCAGTGGGGCGATCTGGCCGGTCGCCTCGCCGCTGCGGATGGCTTCGTAGACGCTCGGGTCGATCAGGCGCTCGTCGCGGAAGGCGACGCTGACCGGCTCGCCGCGGGTCACGGCCTCCTCGGCGCGGATGACGAGGCGCTGGTAGTGGACGTTGCCGGTGGCGTGGCGGGTCAGCTCCAGCGCTTCGAGCAGGGGGACGGAGTTCTCCAGCAGCGTGCCGAGCAGCCGGGCGACGCGCGCGGTCGCGAAGCCGCGCGTCATGGGGCTGATGTAAGGCGTGCGCACCAGCAGCGTGTCACGCGTCTCGCGGCCCTGGGCGGTCTTGAGCCAGGCGCGGGCAGCCCAGCCGGCGGCGGCGCCGCCGAGCAGCGCCAGCCACCAGTAGCCTTGCAGGAACTCGCTGATGGTCAGCATCGCCTGCGTGCTCGGCGGCAGGGCGATCTTCATGGTGTCGAACAGGTCGGCGAAGCGCGGCAGGACGAACGTCAGCAGCAGCACGAGCACGACGAGGGCCACGACGAACAGCAGCGCCGGGTAGGTCATCGCCCCCTGGATGGAGCTGCGCACGTGCTGCTGTCGACGCACGAGCTTGGCCAGGCGGTCGAGCATCGCCTCGAATCGGCCCCCCGCCTCGCCGGCGGCGATGAGGCTGCGGTAGACGGCGTCGAAGCAGTCGGGGCGCTTCTCCATGGCGTCGGCGAGGGTGGCGCCCTCCTCGACGTGGGTGCGCAGCTCGCCGATGACCTGTCGCCAGCGGGTGTCGCGCGTCTGGCGCTCCAGGCCGGCCAGCGCCTCGACCATCGGCGTGCCGGTGGACACGAGCACGTGCAGTTGGCGGGTGAACATGGCCAGGTGGCGCAGATGGCGCGTCGAGCGACGGGCGGTGACGTCGGCGGCGGCCTGGCTCGCCTGGCCGTTGTCGCTGCCGTCGGCCGGGGGGCGCAGCTCCAGAACGAACAGGCCGTCGCGCCGAAGCTGCTGCAGCGCCTCGGACTCGCTGGCGGCGTCGACGGTGTCGGTGACCGCCTTGCCCGACTTGTCGTAGGCCTGGTAGATCAGCTTCATGTGATCTCCTCGGTCACGGTCGGGGCGGCCGGGCGGTCGCCGGCCGAGGCATCGGCTGGCCAGGTGCCCTGCCTCGCGGCGGGCTCGTCGTCGGCGACGGCGGGGGCTTCGACGGCGGGGGTGTCATCGTCGGCCGTGGAGTCGTCTTCGCAGGCGGTGACGCGCAGGATTTCCTCGAGGCTGGAGCGGTGGTCGATGGCGATGAGCACGCCCTCCTCGCGCAGGGTCTTAAAGCCCTGGCGGCGGGCGACGGCCCGCAGCTCGTGCGACGGGGCGCCGTGGTGGACGAGTCGGCGGATCTCGCCGGAGACCTCGAGCATCTCGTAGACGCCGGTGCGGCCGCGGAAGCCCGAGTTGTGGCACTGCTGGCAGCCGGCGCCCTTGCGGAAGCTGCGCCCGGTGGCGTCGGCCAGGCCGGCGTCGGCGAGCACGTGCTCGGCGGGGTAGTACTTGGTTGCGCAGTGCGGGCAGATGGTGCGCGCCAGGCGCTGGGCGACGACGCCGTTGAGCGCGCTGGAGAGCAGGTAGGGCTCGATGCCCATGTCCAGCAACCGGGCGACGGCGCCGACGGCGTCGTTGGTGTGCAGCGTCGCGAGCACGAGGTGGCCGGTCAGCGCCGCCTGCACGGCGACGCGGGCCGTCTCCTCGTCGCGGATCTCGCCGACCATGATCACGTCCGGGTCCTGGCGCAGAATCGAGCGCAGCGCGCGGGCGAAGCTCATGCCGATGTTGGTGCGCACCTGGATCTGGTTGACCATGTCGAGCTGATACTCGACCGGGTCCTCGACGGTGACGAGGTTGCGGCTGGGGCTTCGCAGCAGATCGAGCGCGGAATAGAGCGTGGTGGTCTTTCCGCTGCCGGTGGGCCCGGTCACGAGCACCAGGCCGTGCGGCCGCTTGAGCACGCGGGTGAAGATTTCCAGGCAGGGGGCGCGAAAGCCCAGGTCCTCCATCTTCACGTGGAGGTTGGCCTTGTCGAGCACGCGGATGACGAGCTTCTCGCCCAGCAGCGTGGGCATGGAGCTGATGCGCAGATCGATGTCGCGGCCTTCGGCGACGATGCGGACGCGGCCTTCCTGGGGCAGCCGCTTCTCGGCGATGTCCATCTTGCCGATGACCTTGACGCGCGAGCCGATCGCGGCGTGCATGCCGGCGGGCGGCTTCATGAGATCGCGGAGCTGGCCGTCGATCCGGTAGCGGATGCGCG
>SKPT01000139.1 GCA_007119405.1 Phycisphaeraceae bacterium | reverse complement strand
GCGGACGTGGTCTACCCCGTCGACTCCTGGGCGGAGTTCAAGTACCCGGACATGACGGTGAGCGTGACGAATCCGTTCATCACCATCTTCCCCGTCACCCCCCTGCCGCGCGTCCACGACACGCGCAGCGACATCGAGGTGATGGCGGGGCTGTGCGCGGCCTTTGCACGCCTGACCGGCGACAACCGCTTCAACGACATGTGGCACTTCGTCGAGAATGGCCAGGCCAGGCCCTACCTCCAGCGCATCCTCGATGCCTCCAACGCCACGCGCGGCTATCGCATCGAGCAGCTCGAACGCGACGCGGAGGAAGGCATCCCCGCCATCATCCAGACGCGCACCTACCCCAAGTATGGCGGCTACGAGCAGGCGCACGAGGACAAGCCCTGGTACACCAAGACCGGGCGGCTCGAGTTCTACCGCGAAGAAGACGAGTTCATCGACTCCGGCGAGAACATGGTGCTGCACCGCGAGCCCATCGACTCGACCTTCTACGAGCCCAACGTCATCGTGGCTGCGCCCCACGCGCTGCTGCGGCCGAAGACCCCCGAGGACTACGGCGTCCCCACCGCGCAGACCGACGCCGACACGCGGCAGGCGCGCCACGTGATCCGCAGCGTCGAGGAGCTGATGACCACCAGCCATCCGCTCAAGGCGGACGGCTACAACCTCATCTTCCACACGCCCAAGTACCGCCACGGCGCCCACTCGACGCCCGTGGACACGGACATCGTCGCGGTGTGGTTCGGCCCATTCGGCGACATGCACCGCCGCGACTCGCGCACGCCGTTCGTCACCGAGATGTACGTCGACATCCACCCGCTCGACGCCCGCGAGCTGGGCGTGCACGACGGCGACTATGTCTACATCGACGCCGACCCCAAGGACCGGCCTTTCAAGGGCTGGCAGAACAAGCCGGACTGGTACAAGGTCGCGCGTCTGATGGCCCGGGCGCGTTACTACCCCGGCACGCCGCGCGGCGTGACGCGCATGTGGCACAACGCTTACGCCGCGACGTGGGGCAGCGTGCACACGCCCGTGGACAAGCCCAAGGGCCTGGCCAAGAACCGCCACACGAACTACCAGTCGCTGTTCCGCCACGGCAGCCAGCAGTCGTGCACCCGCGCCTGGCTCAAGCCGACGTGGATGACCGATTCGCTGACGACCAAGGGGGTGTTCGGCCAGGCGGTGACGCAGGGCTTCGTCGCCGACGTGCACTGCCCCATCGGCGCCCCGCGCGAGGCGATCGTCAAGATCACCCGCGCCGAAGCGGGCGGCCTCGGCGGCGAAGGCCTGTGGGGCCCGGCCGCGAAGGGCCTGCGACCGACGTACGAGTCCGATGCCATGAAGAAGTATTTCGCCGGCGGCTTCGTCGGCAGCGCGTGAGAAAGACGGAGCCACGAATGAACACGAATGAACACGAATTTGAGCGAGGCGTCTGGATGATGCCAGATTGTGTCGCGACACGATGGCGGGGTGCCACTGACAAGGCTGCCCCCGGCCCTGTCAGTGCGGAGCCCGGATCGGGCATCGACACTGACAAGCTCCGCGGACTCCGCTTGTCAGTGGCATCCCCGGTTGCCCGGTAATCCCTGTCGCCCTGTTATTCGTGTTCGTTCGTGTTCATTCGTGGCTGATCCCCCCGGAGCCCGACCATGCCCAAACGCTACAACTGGCAAATCGACCGTGAGATGGACTACACCTACGAGGGCGAGCCGCCTCGTCGGCAGGTGGCGTACGTCTTTGACATCAACAAGTGCATCGCCTGCCAGACCTGCACCGTCGCGTGCAAGACCTGCTGGACCAGCGGCAAGGGCCAGGAGCAGATCTTCTGGAACAACGTCGAGACCAAGCCCTGGGGCGGCTACCCCGTTGGCTGGGATCTCAAGCTGCTGGAGAAGACCGAGCCGGCGACGTGGAACGGCCAGCGGTTGACGAGCCTGACGATCTTCGAAACCGAAGGCGCCAACCAGCCGCCCAACGGCCACATGCCCGACGCCGACGACTACGCCAGCCCCAACCTTGGCGAGGACGAGGTGGCCGGCATCGCCGAGTTGGGCGAGCACTTCGACGGCACGCACCCGATGTGGATGTTCTACCTCGCCCGCATCTGCAACCACTGCGACTACCCCGCGTGCGTCGCCGCCTGCCCGCGCAAGGCGGTCTACAAGCGCGAGGAAGACGGCATCGTCCTCGTCGACCAGGAGCGCTGCCGCGGCTACCAGCAGTGCGTCGAGGCGTGCCCCTACAAGAAGGTCTTTTACAACGTCATCAGCCGGGCGAGCGAGAAGTGCATCGGCTGCTACCCGCGCGTCGAGCAGGGCGACGTGGCGCTGTGCGTCGAGTCGTGCATCGGCAAGATCCGCATGCACGGGTTTCTGTCCACCGACGGCGAGCCGCGCGAGGACAACCCGCTGGACTACATCGTCAGGATCCGCAAGCTCGCCCTGCCGCTCTACCCGCAGCACGGCACGGCCCCGAACGTCTACTACATTCCGCCATTGCACGTGCCCAACGGGTTTCTCGAGCAGCTCTTCGGCCCCAATGTCGAGGCCGCCAAGGAGCTGTATCGCCAGCTCCCCTACGACAAGCGGCTGCTCGGGGCGCTGCTGCTGTTCGGCGCCTCCAGCCGCATCATTACCCGCTTTGAGATCCAGGGTGACGAAGCGGTGGGCTGGGACGTTGACGGCAAGGAAGTCGCCCACGTGCCCTTCACCGAGCCGATCTACGAGCGCGACCACTACGACCGCCAACACGAGGTGTACCGGCACAACCTGGCATGAGCAATACCTTCGTGCCCTCTTCGCGTCCTTCGCGCCTTCGTGGCCAGACGCGACGCGTTTGAACCTTCAATCCTCCATCAACGAGCAGAGCCATGGCTGAGAGCAACACGAATCCATACCTGGGCATCACGCTGGTCGCGGGCATGCTGGTGGTCGTCGCCGCGATGGTGGCGGCGGTGTTTATCGCGACGCAGCGGCCGACGGTCGTCGTCGTGCAGGGCGACGGCGCAACGCCGCCCGCCACGGCCCCGGCCGAGCAGCCGCCAACACCCGAGCCCGCCCCCCCCGACAGCGTCGCGACGGATGCCCCGGACGACGACCGACTCCGGGCCGTGCAGGTGGCGCAGCTCCCGGCCATGGACGACCCGTTCGACGCCGCGTGGGACGACGCCCGCAGCGTCAGCGTCGACGTCATGCCCCAGATCCAGACCGCGCCGACGCTTGACGAGCAGACCATCGACCGCGTCGACGTCCAGGCCATGACCGACGGCCGGGTCATCGCGTTTCGCCTGACGTGGGACATCGACGAGCCGGCGGTGCAGACGCGCGCCGGCGTGTTCGCCGACGCCGTGGCGGTGCAGTTCCCGCTGGTTGATCACGCGTCGTTCATGATGGGCATGGACGGCCAGCCGGTGCACATTCTCTACTGGAAGGCGCTGTGGGAGCATGAGCGCGAGGTGGGCTTTCAGGACGTGATCGACATCTACCCCCACACCTGGTCCGACCTTTACTGGTTCGCCAACGGCGAGTTCCCCTACCGCGTCGACGAAGCGTTCGACGAGGACGGGTCGATGTGGCTCGTCGCCGAGCAGGCGGGCAACCCGCAGAGCCAGCGCCAGCGCGCCGAGCCTGTCGAGGAGATGATCGCCGAGGGCTTCGGCACGCTCACCGCGCTGCCCGAGTCGCACACGGCCGCGCGGGGCGCGTGGCGCGACGGGCGCTGGAGCGTCGTCATCGCCCGGCCGCTGGACATCGACGACGACGCCCTGGCCCAGCGCTTGCGCCGCGGCGGCGAGCAGCAGGTGGCCGTGGCGGTGTGGGACGGCGGTGCGGGCAACGTCGGGGCGCGCAAGCACTGGTCCGCGTGGGTGGACTTCACCATTGAATCCGACGACGCCAGCCTTTCCGCGAGGTAAAGCCATGACCGCCAACCACGACAACGCCACCATCGCCACGCTCGCCCAGGCCGACCTGCTGCTCTGGCTCGCGGCGTGGCTGCGTCCGCCCGGCGCGACGCGCGACGCCGTACCCCCCGCGCACGAGCTTACCGCCCTGCTCGCCGCTGCGGGCCTGCGCGAGACGCCGCAGCTCGCCCAGTGCATCGCCGACCTGCGCGAGGCCATCGACGCCACCGACGTC
>SKPT01000349.1 GCA_007119405.1 Phycisphaeraceae bacterium | reverse complement strand
GTGCTTCGAGCAGACCCAGCTCGGCCCAGCGGCGCGTCCGCGCCACGTCGCGCTGAAGCTGGCGACGCAGCGTCGCCGCGTCGGGGAAGGCGTACTGGTCGCGGAGCCAGCGGGCGAAGGCGATGCGGATCCGCTGGCCGTACAAATCGCCCGTGAAGTCGAGCAGGTGAGCCTCGATGGTCAGGCGATGCTCGCCGAAGCTCGGCTTGACGCCGACGCTCAGGGCCGCGCCGTGGCGCGCCCCGCCGGCCAGCTCGACGATGCCGGCATACACCCCGTCGCCGGGCACGACATGGCCGGCCCAGTCGGCCGGGTCGAGGTTGGCGGTGGGCACGTTCAGCTCGCGCCCGCGCTGCTCGCCACGGGTCACGGCCCCGGCCAGGGCGAAGCCGGCGCCCAGCGTCAGCGCCGCGTCCATCACCCGCCCGCCGGCCACCAGCCAGCGCACCAGCGAGCTGCTGACCGGCGCCACCAGCCGATCGCTGAGCACCGTGCGCACGCGCGGCACGACGTGCACCGCGAACCCGTGCTCGCGCCCGAGCTGCTCGAGCATCGCCAGGTCGCCGGCCCGTCCCTTGCCGAAGCGGAAGTCAGGCCCCTCCACGATCGCCGCCGGGCCATAGCGCCGCACCAGCCCCGCGACGAACTGCTCGGCCGTCTGGCCCAGCAGCTCGCGCGTCGGCTCGAGCACGACGACCTCGTCGGCCCCGGCGCGGCGCAGGCGCTGGATCTTGTCCGCCCGCGTGCTCAGGCGCGCCGGCTCGCTGCCCGGCCGCAGCGTCGCCGCCGGGTGCGGGTCGAACGTCAACGCCACGACCCTGTCCCCGACCCGGCGCGCCCGGGCCAGGATCGCCTGGTGCCCCAGGTGCACGCCGTCGAAGTTGCCGATGGTCAGGACGGTCATGGCCACGCAATGCAGAATGCGGAAAGCGCCTGTTGGCCGTCGCCTTCAGGCGACGCGTCACGCCCACACCTTACCGGGTGTTGGAACATGGACGCCAGCCACACCTTGGGTCTGGTCGGAGCGGGTGCCACTGACAAGCGGAGTCCGCGGAGCTTGTCAGTGCGAATCGCCGTCCGGCCGTCCGCCACTGACAAGGCCGAGGACGGCCTTGTCAGTGGCACCCGGCGCGTGCCACCGAACGCCGCGAACTTTGGCTGTAGGGTGGGTAGAGCGAAGCGAAACCCACCACGCTGGCCATGGATTCCCGTCGCAACCGGTGGGTTTCGCTTCGCTCTACCCACCCTACATCAGCGCCGCCACGCGAAAGTTCATGGCGTTCAGTGACACCGCCTCCGCGGCGCTGCCTACGTCTGCGGCACGGCCAGGCCCAGGAAGTTCGCCAGCAGGCGCGGGCCCTCGTCGGTGAGAAAGCTCTCGGGGTGGAACTGCACGCCCTCGACCGGCGCGTCGCCGAAGACGCCCGGGCGGGCGCGCATGGCCATGATCTCGCCCTCGGCCGTCCAGGCGCTGCGCTCGAAGCGCTCGTCGTCGAAGCTGGCCGGCTCGATCGTCAGGCTGTGGTAGCGCGTGGCGGTGAAGGGGTTGGACAGGCCTTCGAAGATGGTGCGGCCGTCGTGGTGCACAGGCGAGGTCTTGCCGTGCATGAGGCGATAATTGCGCACCACCTTCATGCCGTAGCAGTGGCCGATGCACTGGTGCCCGAGGCACACGCCCAGCAGGGGCGTGTGGCCGGCGAAGGCGTGGATGATGTCGTTGGAGACGCCGCCCTCGCGTGGCGTGCACGGCCCGGGCGAGACGATGACGTGGCTGGGGTTCATCGCCAGCGCCTGCTCGGCGGTGATCTTGTCGTTGCGGAAGACGCGCAGCTCGCGCGTCGCGTCCAGCTCGCCGATGCGCTGGACGAGGTTGTAGGTGAAGCTGTCGTAGTTGTCGATGAGCAGGATCATGGCGATTGCCGATTGCCGATTGCCGATTGAATTGGCCATTTCAGCGACGTTGGCGACGCATTATACGCGGTTGCCACGTTGCGCCGGTACACCGACGATCGGCCATCGGCGATCGCCGCCGCTCACGCCTCGGGGGCCAGCGTTTCGACGACCCCGACGGGCTCGCGGCCGATCGAGTAGTAGACGAACCCGTGCTCGTGCATCGTCTGGCGGCGGTAGAGGTTGCGGCCGTCGAAAACCACGGGCTCGCGCATGCGCATGCGCATCTCGTCCAGGTCCGGGTGCTTGAACTCGTCCCAGTCGGTGCAGATGACCAGGGCGTCGGCCTGGTCGAGGGCGGCGTAGGGCTCGTCGACGTAGCCGATGCGGTTGCCGAGCACCTGCCGGCAGGTCTCGTGGGCGACCGGGTCGTGGGCGATGACCTGGGCGCCGCGCTCGAGCAGGTGCTGCATGACGGTGATGGAGGGCGCCTCGCGGATGTCGTCGGTGCCGGGCTTGAAGGCGATGCCCCAGATGGCGACGCGCTTCGACGACAGGCCGGCGCCGTTGCGCTCGAAGTGCTGCTCGAGCTTGTCGATGAAGCAGCGGCGTTGATGCTGGTTGACCTGGTGCACCGCGCTGAGCAGGGGCGGCTCGAAGCCCATGTCCCTGCCCATGGCGATGCAGGCGAGCACGTCCTTGGGAAAGCACGAGCCGCCGTAGCCCAGCCCGGGGTAGAGGAACTTGTTGCCGATGCGGCCGTCGGAGCACATGCCGCGGCGGACCTCGTCGATGTCGGCGCCGTGGCTCTCGCACAGCCGGGCGATCTCGTTGATGAAGCTGATCTTGGTCGCCAGCATCGCGTTGGCGGCGTACTTGACCATCTCGGCGCTGGGGATGTCCATGACGAAGATGGGGTTGCCCTGGCGGACGAACGGCTCGTAGAGGTCGCGCAGGCGGTCGGCGGCGGCCTTGTCCTGGACGCCGATGACCACGCGATCGGGCTTCTGGAAGTCGGCGATGGCGGCGCCTTCCTTGAGGAACTCGGGGTTCGAGGCCATCAGGAACGGCTTGGAGGTGTGGGCGGCGATCTCGGCCCGGACGCGGGCGCCCGTGCCCACGGGGACGGTCGACTTGACCACGACGATCTTGGGCGCGGTCTCGTCCGGCCCGCAGCCGGTGGGCCCGGGCGTGGCCTCGATCGCCTTGCCGATGTCCCGCGCCGCGGCGAGCACGTACGACAGGTCCGCCCGCCCGTCGCCGTCGCTGGGCGTGCCCACGCAGATGAAGATCATCTCGGCGCCCGCGTAGGCCTCGCCCGCGTCCGTGGTGAAGCGCAGGCGGCCGGCCTTGGCGTTGCGGCGGATCAGCTCGTCCAGGCCCGGCTCGTAGATGGGCGCCTCGCCGCGGTTGAGCCGGGCGATCTTCGCCTCGTCGACGTCGAAGCACGTGACCTCGTTGCCCGTGTTCGCCAGGCAGGTGCCCGTGACCAGCCCGACGTAGCCCGTCCCGACCATGGTGATGCGCATTGCTGAAATTCCTTTCTGACCTCGCGCCCCGGCCCGGCCAGACGTGCCAGTTTAGCCTCGGCACCCACGAGCTGGGCCGGGGAGGGGCAGTTGAAACCACCGATGCACACTGATGCACACCGATAGGAAGCAGATAAGCAAGCCGGCAATGTTCCTGCCTTCCTCTTCGTCCTGTTGCCAGTGTGTATCGGTGTGCATCGGTGGTTTCTTTCTTCCTTTCGGTATCTCATGGCAGGTTCACCACGCCCCGGGCCCGAACGCGTGCACGAGCTGGGCCAGCGCCGCGACCACGGGCAGGGCGCTGATGATCACCGCCACCCACGCCAGCTCCCGGGCCGTGCGCCACTGCCGGCGGGCGATGAACTCGCAGACCAGGATCACGAAAACCACGACGGCGAACTTGAACACCACCAGCCCGCCGTGGCCGGCCGCGGCCAGGATCCAGTCGGCGACGGGGTTCACCTCCCGCCCGCCGAGTTGCAGGATCAGCCAGGTCAGCATCAGGTCCATCGCCGAGACGAACACCAGCCAGGCGTACTGATCCGGAAACGCCGCCGCCGCCCGCCAGCGTGACACGGCCTCGCGCTCACCCATGACGCCACCTCCCGCCCCCGGCCCCCGCCAGCCCCGCCATGCCCGCCACGCCCGCCACGCCCGCCACGGTCGGGGCGAACCGGTGTCGCCGGGTTCCGGTAGAATGCTCCGCGACCGGAGGAGCCGTGCAT
>SKPT01000439.1 GCA_007119405.1 Phycisphaeraceae bacterium | reverse complement strand
GGGATTATAGCGGGCTCGCGGGGTGGCGGCGGTGGCGGTGGCGGGGCCGGTGGCGGGGTCAGCGGGCGTGGCGGGCCGGCGACAGGGGCGTCAGGTCGATGCTGGTCGCCTCGCCGCAGATGGCCTCGGCGACGAGGCGTCCGGTGCCGGGGCCGAGCCCGAACCCGAGCATCGCGTGGCCGGTGGCGAGGAAGAGCCGCTCGATGCGCGGGGCCCAGCCGATGACCGGCAGGCCGTCGGCGGTGCACGGCCGGAGCCCGCACCAGGTGGAGGTGATCTGGCAGTCATCGAGCCCGTGGAGGAAGCGCCGGGCGTTGGTCGCGAGCATGTCCAGGCGGCGCTGCATGATGCGATGGTTGATGCCGGAGAACTCCAGCGTCCCGGCCAGGCGCAGGCCGTTGCACGTGGGGTTGACCGCGACGAAGGCCTCGGCCAGGAGGCAGGAGGTCGACACCGCCGGCTGGGGCATGGTCATGTTCACGTGATACCCCTTGGCCGGCTGCATGGGCACGTTGACGCCGATGTCGCGCGCCAGGTCGCGCGACCAGATGCCGGCGGCGAGCACGACGTGCTCGGCGTCGAGGCGCTGGCCGTCGTCCAGCTCCACGCCGCGCGCCGCCCCGCGCTCGATCACGATGCGCTTCACCGCCACGCTCGTGCGCAGGCTGGCGCCGCGCTGGGCCAGGCGCTGGGCGAGCTGGGCGACGCAGCGGCCCGGGTCGGCGGCGCCGCTGTCGTTGTAGCGGATGGCGGCGAGGACGTTGTCGCGAAAGGCCGGCTCCTCGTCGCGAAGCCGCTCGCCCGGGATCTCGTCGAAGCGGTAGCCGTAGCGCTGAAGGATCTCGACCTCGTGGCGGCCCTGCTCGAGGCGCGGCTGGGTCTGGAAGACCTCGAGCCAGCCGTCGCGGTGGTAGGCGCAGTCCAGGGCCTCCTCGGAGACGATCCAGTCGAAGGCTTCGCCGGCGACGTGGCCGAGCCCGGCGAGCACGTCCATGGCGTGGTGGAACTGCCGCTCGTTGCAGGCGGCGCGGAACCGCCAGAGCCAGCGGAACAGGGCGGGGTCGAAGCGGGGCGGGACGTAGAGCGGGTTGGCCGGGTCCAGGAGCATGCGCAGGGCCTGCCTGGTGAGCCCGGGCCGGGGCAGCGGGGGGTGGCCGAGGACGATGAACCCGGCGTTGCCCGTCGAGGCGCTGTTGTCGAAGCCGTCGCGTTCCACGAGCGTGACGCGGGCGCCGCGTCGCAGCAGGTGGTAAGCCGAGCTCAACCCGATGATGCCCCCGCCGACCACAACGACATGCTGCCCGCTCATTTCCGGCTCAATTCAGCGCGTGTAACCATGACCCTGCCGGCGCGATCATACCGCTCGGCGCCGCGCGCCGCCAATGCGGCGCGAGCGGCGGCGGGAGGATGGGCGCGGATGCAGATGAAGGCGTTGAGCGTTGGGTGCCACGGCTTGTCCCGGAGGGCAAGCCGTGATCCGTTGCGCTCCGCACGGCTTGCCGCTTCGCGGACAAGCCGTGGCACCCAACACCGTGAACTTCACGCGTGGCGGCGCTGATGTAGGGTGGGTAGAGCTCACGGCTGGTCCGCCTCGGAGCCGAACCGCGCGATCATCTGCTCGCGCACCGCCTCCTTGATGCGGGGGAAGTGCCGGCGGGGGCAGATCAGCGGCTCGTCGGTCCGGGCGGACGCGGCGAGGTCGTCGGCTTCCCAGATGTTGGCCTCGAAGCGAATGCGGGTGACCTCGTCCAGCGCCAGGCCGGCGCTGTCCCACCGCGGCAGGGGCATGGGCTCGCCCCAGCGTCCCGGGCCGCCGGGCTCCTCGGCCGCGAGCCAGGGGCGGAGCTCGCCGCGGTCGGTCCACTGCTCGAGGTGGCGACGCAGCGTGCCGCTGTAGTCCCACCAGCGGCCGTGCATCCGCAGCACCTTTTCGCGCGTCGTGGAGGGGTCCGTCGCTCCGAGCTCGGCCAGCAGCTCGTCGAGCGCTTCGGTCACGGCCTGGTCGTAGTCGAAGTCGGGCTCGTGGCGCTGGCGCCAGACGGCGTCGACGACGTAGAGCCCGATCAGGTGCGAGGTCGTGTCGTCGTGGGTGAACGCCGAGTCCAGTTCCGAGAAGAAGCCGGTGGACCGGTAGCCGTGCCACTGGGCCATCTCGTGCCAGGTGCCGGCATACCAGGCGAGCTTCTGGCCGATGCGAAACGCCAGCTCATCGACGGCGGTCGGGTCGAGGCGGGCCCGGGCGATGGCGGCGTGGTCAAACTGCACGTGGATGCGCGACGGCTTGGAGGTGGGCAGCACGAGCCAGTCGTCGGAATGGGCCGGAGCCTTGGCCTCGACCAGGGCGTGGTGGGCGCGGTGGTAGTGGTACCAGCTCCAGTCGATGGTCATGCGCACGTGGGCCAGGTCCAGCAGCCCGGCGCGGTCGGTGTAGATCAGACCGCGGGTGCGCTCGACGAAGGGGGCGTCGAGCCCCTGGTAGCGGTGGGTGCCCAGGTTCTGCGGGTCGGCGATGGAGTAGAGCGACAGCGGCCCGGGGTGCGGCACGCTGCCGGCGCGGAGGCGCGGCTTGGTGAAGTCGGCGCAGCCGGCCAGGAGCAGCGCCAGGACGAGCAATGCCGCCCCGGCCCGGCGTGGCGCGCCGCCGCCTTGTGGCGAGTGCTTGGCCATCGGGTCCGGCCCCATCATACGCCTCAGATCGGCCACCAGGAGCGGCAAGTTTTGCCTTGAGGGCGACGCCGGGGGGCGCCGCCAGGCGATAAAGCAATTGCATGGAAGGGTTTGCGTCAATCCGCGAGCGAGGCGCTGTCCGTCTCCAGATCGACGCTTTCAGGCGCCTGCCCGGCTTCGATGGCGGCGATCTTGGCGACGCGGCGGGCGTGGCGGCCGCCGTCGAACTCCGTCGCCAGCCAGACGTTGACGATCCGCTCGATGATGCGGATGCCCAGCAGGTCGCCGGCGAGGCAGAGGATGTTGGCGTTGTTGTGGCGTCGGGACATTTCGGCGCCGATCTCGTCGTGGACCAGGGCCGCGCGCACGCCGCGGACCTTGTTGGCGGCGATGCACATCCCGATGCCGGAGCCGCAGATCAGCACGCCGCGGTCGGCCTGGCCGTTGGCGACCATGTGGGCGACGGGGTAGGCCACGTCCGGATAGTCGCACGCCTCGGCGCACTCGACCTCGACGCGGCGCAGGGAAAAGCCCTGCTGCTCGATGGCCATGTTGATCGTCTTGAGCACGGCTGTGCCGCGATGGTCGGCGCCGACGGCGATGATCATGGCTGCTGCTCCTTCAGTCGCTGCTCCAGCCGCCGGCGGATGACCTCGGCGGTGCGCTGGTAGGCGCTGGCGTCGCTGCCGATCGGATCCTGCACGTCGCCCGTCGGATCGAGCGTGAAGGTCTTATCGGCGGCCGAGGGGGCCAGGGCCAGCACGGCCTGGCGGTGGGACTCGGTCATGGTGTAGATGACATCCGCTTCGTGGATCATACCAACACGGAGCATCCGCGAGCGATGCCTCGACAGATCCAGGCCCAGGCGGGCCATGGCGTCGACGGCCTCGGGGCTGGCGGGGGCGCCGTCGATGGCGGCCACCCCGGCCGAGATCACCCGCAGCCCGGCCGGTTCGAGCTGGTCCGGCTCGAGGCCGCGCAGCTCCGCGAGCTGGGCCCGGGCCAGCGCCTCGGCCATCGGCGAGCGGCAGGTGTTGCCCGAGCAGACGACTAACATCGTCCAACGCAAGAGCTTACGGATGTAGCGCTCGTCGTACACCCCGGCACGCTCGACGCGCACGTCCAAATCGTGGTCCTTCCGGGTGACCCGCACCACCGTCGAGGGCTGGCTGTGCCGGCAGCGCCCGCCGTCGATGACCAGTTCGGCGTGGCCGGCGAGGGTCTCAGCCGCCTGCTGGGCGTCGTAGGCGGGCTCGTGGCCGGGCAACTGGGCGGCGCCGGCGACGACGGGGGCGTTGAAGGCGGCGAGCAACTCGTGGGTCAGGGTGTGGCCGGGGCAGCGCAGGGACAGGATGTTGCCGCGGTAGAGGCGGTCGCGCTGGCCGGGCAGGCCGAGGTTCTTGAGCTTACGTTCGATGACCTCGTCGGGCACGTCCAGGACGAGGGTGACGGGCCCGGGCAGGAGCCTGTGCACGGCGCG
>SKPT01000336.1 GCA_007119405.1 Phycisphaeraceae bacterium | reverse complement strand
CCCTTCGCGCGGTCCAACATATGTACCGCCATCATGAAGCCGTTCTTGTCCTCGTCGTTGATCTCCGACTGCGCCACACCCGGCTTGCTCAGGAATCCAGAGTAATACGCGATGGCGTTGCGGCCGGTCTTCTTCTGCAACTCTGCCAGATAGCCTCGCCGCACCAAGTCCAGCTTCTGGCTGGCTCGGCGGTCGAACTCCTGAATTTCCTGTAGGATCTGATTCCAGTTCGGCAAGCTGGCCCCCTCGGCTGTCGGTGCCTCTACTGTGTTATTGCGCGGCCACCGGTGTCATAGGTAGTTACACTTTCAACATGCTGCAGTGCCGATGGCTGCTCAAGGCTCCACTGCTCGTCAGGCTGCTCGGACGCCTCGTGCTGGTGATCGTGGCCAACCGTAAAGAGTTGTAGGTATTGCTTCTCCAGCGGTTCTGCTGGCGGTTTTTGCTGCTTCGGTTCCATTGCGGCGCTCCTGCCAGGGGGCTGTTATACTGTACAATTGGTTGTCTTCCCAGTCTACACCATTCTTGACATCGACCGTTCGCCCCACCGATGCCCCCCGTCACCGCCCCGCCCTGTCCGACCCGGTCCGGATGCCCTGCTCGCCTGCCACCACGTCCGCGTTCTCCTCGATTAGCAGGTTCGCCTGCCGCAGCATCTCATCGCGTTCGTCGAGCATCAGCAGCACGTTCTGCCGCAGGTCGGGCGTCAGGGCCTCCAGGGCCTCGGCGTCGCGTTCGAAGCGGCCGAAGGGGTAGCGCCGTGTGATGGTGGCCCTGATCTCCTCCGGCGTGGGCTCGACGCCCGCCTCCCGCAGGCGCTCGACGGCCCGGCGGAAGGCCCGGGTGTCCCCGCGTCGGATCGCCCCCCACAAGAGGCGTCGGGGCTGTGACGCATCCGGGCGGGGCTCGGCCTCGCGCAGCTCACGCAGCACGTCCAGGCGGTCGGGCCGTCCCGGCACCAGGGACTCCCTCGCCTGCTCGCCCATGAGCTTGTAGTCGCTCAGGGAGAGGTAGGGCAGGCCCTTGGTCATGGCGATGATCGTCGCCAGGCCGTCGGCGACCCGCAGCCACTGCTGAATCTCGACGGGGTTGCCGTCCTGATCCACGCGCTCGTTGAGCCGGGCGTCGGTGGCGGCGATGAGCCCGCCCTGAATGTCGATGGCCGCGGTGATGACCTGGTCCGTGGGCGTGTCGCGGCCGATCCAGCCGTGGCCGCGTCGCTCGATGGAGCGGATGCCGCCGGCGAGCACATCGCCCACCACCGGGATCGTCCCGGCCGCTTCACTGGCGATGGCCGTCCACGGGCGCCGGCCCTCAATCTCGATGCCGCGTGCCCGCAGGGATGCCTCGCGTATGGTCGCGGCGAAGGCGAGCGAGCCCGCCACCATCGCCAGCGTGCGCACGCCCCGGGCGACCAGCCGTCCGCCGTCGGCCCGGTTGCCTTGGCGCAGGAGCCGCTGGCCGCGCTGCATGTCGAGCAGGCCCCGGCGTGCGGCCCCGTAGATTTTCGAGACGCTGGACTGGAACATGGTCAGGAAGCCGAACCAGGGGTTGCGCCGACCGGCGGCCAGCACACCGCCATGCTCCATCGCGTGGGCGGTGTTCTCCCCGCGGAACATCAGCCGCTCCCACTGCCGGGCCACCGCGTGGTAATAGGCGTCGCTTCCCGCCGCCAGGTCCGGCCGGGTGTCGGCGATCTCAAGCTCGGCGGCGCGCCAGCGGATGACGGCCCCGAAGCGGTCGGTGAGCTCGATGTGCGCCAGGCCGTGGTGCGGCAGCGGCTTGGGCCCGATCTCCATGCGCGTCGGCCCGAGCACGCCCGAGGTGGACTGGTGCATGAAGTTCTCGTAGCGCTCACGCCAGTAGGGCGAGTATTGGCGGGCGCGCTGGCTGACCTGCGCCCAATCCAGCGGTGCGGCGAGGGCCTGGAGCATGTACCGGCTCGTGCCCTGATACGAGGCGGAGATGAACATGCCCGAGGGGTTGAGCAGGGCGGTGAACGGCCGCAGGGACAGGATGGACAGGCCGGCGTTGCCGATGAACCGCTTGGCCCACACGTTCTCCGCGCCGTGGATCGGCTGGCTGATCGTCTGTTCCTTGATTCGGTTCTCGATGCTGCGCACGGCGCTCTCGCCATGGTGGCGGATGATCCGTTCGCGCACCCGCGGGTCGCGCAGCACCGCCCGGGCATCGGTCACCGGGGCCATGTAGGCGACGGTCTTGGCCACGGTGTCGTTGTGGCGCAGGTAGGTGTCGAAGATGTCGAAGCCGCGCACGGGAGAGCGGCTGCCGGTGCGGCGCTGGAAGATGCCCGCGGCCTCCAGGTTCTCCCGGCCGATTTCGAGGCTGCTGCGGCGCGGGTCGAACTCCTCGGGCGTCGGGTCCAGCGCCCGTCGCCGCGGGTAGTGGTCGGTCCGCTCGGCGATCTCGTAGCCATGCACACGCACCCACTCCCGGTTCAGGTCCTCGCGCATGGCGGTGTTGATCTGCTGGTGAGCCGCCCGGGCGACCGCCTGCTCGGCCTGGCCGACGTGCTGGTGAATCTCCCGCAGGTGGCGGCTGGTGAAATGCAGCGTCTCGCCGCTGCGGTGGAGCATGTATCCGGCCTTGAGAATCTCCATGCGCGTGCTGCTGTCGAGCGTGTGGGCGAACAGTTCGGCGGCCTCGCCGCGCGTCAGCCGCGCCGGGCCTTCCGCCGTGGGGATCTCCACCTGCTCGCGTCGCCACCGGTTGATCGCCCGCGAGCCGACCTCCAGCCCGGCGGTGTCCCGAATCTCGGCGGCGAAGGCGTCGAAGTAGCGCTGCCGGTGCAGCAGTTCCTGGTGGTAGCCCTGCACGCCGATGTTCTCCCACACCAGGTCTCGAAGCTGGGGGCTGATTTCCTCCTGCAGGAGTTCCGAGCGTGTGGCACCCTCGCGGAAGAACTGCTTGACCGCGTGGCGATACGGCCCCTGTTGTGCCCCGGCGTCCTCCACGAGCCCGGCCAACTGCCGCAGCCCACGGCTCAGCGCTCCCGGTCGCACCACCGCGGCCCGTTCGTCGACCTCGCTGGCGATGGAGTTGATGACCTCATCGCGGGTGCGATCCCGCCGGTGCGTCAGCAGGCGGCGTTTCGTCTCGTGCAGGGCGCTGATGTGCTGCAGGGCGTTCTCGATGTCGCGCAGCTCATCGGCTGTGATGGTTTCGACCCGTCGCCGCGACAGGCGCTGGACCGACTGGACGACATGCGGAGGCACGAGGGCGTCGGGGTCGCGCTGGAGCATCCGGGCCAGGCGTGCCAGGGCCTGGCGCTTGCGGTCGGTCATGCGTTGCAGGTCCACGTCACCGGCCAGGGCGCGGATGCGATCGCGGTACTCGGGCCGCATGCGCTCGAAGTTGCGTCCGAAGCGCCGCTGGAGCCGTCGGATCGACTCGTGCAGGCTGCGCACCGCCTGCCGATGCTCGAAGCGTTCCAGGGCCTGCTCGACGCGCTGGATGCCCCGGGCCAGCCGTGCGGGCGTGTCGGCGTCGCGGACGGCGACGATGAACTCGGCCCGCACCGATCGCGGCAGTGTGCCGGTCACGAGCGCGGCCAGGCGCTGGCGTACCGCCTCGGCGCTGTCGCGTCGTGCCGTCAGGTCCCGCCGCATCGCCTGGAGCTGGCTTCGGGCGTTGGCCCGCTCCTGGCGTCGGGCGGCGGCGTCGGCACCGCGTGCGGCCTGTTGCTGGGCCCGCATGCGCACGTTCAGCGCCTGCTGCTCGGTCACACGCGCCGGTTCGCGGGCGATGCCGGTGACGCGCTCGATGGTGCGTCGCACCGGCTCCTGCCTTCGCGCCGCGGTGGGCGCCTGGCGGAACGCGGCCAGGGCGTGGTCGAACGACCCGTGTTCGCGTGTCAGGCTCACCAGGCGGCGGGCCTGATGCATGGCCCCTTCGAGGTGGCGAACGATCTCGCGGTGGGCGTCGGGATAGGACGCCATCAACTCCGTGGCCGCGCGGTTCATGTCCTCGCTGCTGACGCGGGCTGGTGCCTCGCCGCTGCCGCGCAGCACCCGGGCGGCGAGCAACTGGCCCACGGCACGTTCACGCTCGTGGCGTGGTCCCTGGACGAGACTGCGCCGCACCTGCTCGGGCGTGGCCTGCCCGGCGAGTTCGGCCTGCCCGATCTCGTGCTG
>SKPT01000051.1 GCA_007119405.1 Phycisphaeraceae bacterium | reverse complement strand
GGACAAGCCGTGGCACCCCCACTCCTGCGCTTTTCGGATGGAGCCTGATCCTTATCCTGCCGTCCCGGCAATCCCTCCCTTCGTGTTCATTCGTGTTCATTTGTGGCTATTCTCTCGTCCATGCCGCGCTTCCTCAGCGCCCTGGACCGCAAGCTCCTGCGTGACCTCTGGCACATCCGCACCCAGGTCATCGCCATCAGCCTCGTGATGATCAGCGGCGTCGCCACGTTCGTCATGTCCCTGACGACGCTGCGCTCGCTGACCGCCATGCAGGCCGCCTACTACGAGCGCTACCGCTTCGCCGACGTCTTCGCCCCGCTCGTCCGCGCCCCGGACCTCGTCGCCGACCGCGTCGCCGGGCTCGACGGCGTCCAGAGCGTCGAAACCCGCACCGTCGCCGACGTCACCCTCGACGTGCCCGGCCTCGCCGAGCCGGGCGTCGGTCGACTCATCTCCCTGCCCGACCAACGCCAGCCCCACCTCAACGCCCTGCACCTGATCCGCGGCCGCTGGCTCGAGCCCGCCGCACGCGACGAGGCCCTGGCCCACGCCTCCTTCGTCGAGTCCCACGGCTTCAACCCCGGCGACCAGCTCGACGTCGTCATCGAAGGACGACTGCGCACCCTCACCATTGTCGGCGTCGTCCTCTCGCCCGAGTACGTCCTCCAGGTCGCCCCCGGCGAGCTGCTGCCGGACTACGAACGCTTCGGCATCTTCTGGATGCGCGAGGCCGAGCTCGACGGCGCCCTGGACATGGACGGGGCCTTCAACAACCTCGTCGCCTCCCTGGCGCCCAATGCCCACCAGCCAGCCGTCATCGACGCCATCGACCGCATCCTCGCGCGCTACGGCGGCCTGGGCGCCTACGGCCGGGAGGACCACCTGCCGCACCGCTACCTCGAGGACGACATCCAGGGCCTGCGCGCCATCGGTCTGTTCGCCCCGTCCATCTTCCTCGGCGTCGCCGCCTTCCTGCTCAACGTGGTCATGAGCCGACTCGTCCGCACCCAGCGCGAGCAGATCGCCGCCCTGCGGGCCTACGGCTACAGCCGCGCCGCCGTCGCCGGGCACTACCTGAAGATGGTCATGGTCATTGTCGTCATCGGCGTGAGCCTGGGCACCGCCCTGGGCCGATGGATGGCGGCGGGCCTGACGGGCATCTACGTGCAGTTCTACCGCTTTCCCACGGTAGAGCTGGCCCTGTCGCCGGATGTCATTTTCCTGGCCATCGCCGTCGCCGGCGGCGCCGCCATCGCGGGCACCCTCGTGGCCGTGGCCATGGCCATGAGCCTGCCGCCCGCCGAGGCCATGCGACCCGAGCCGCCGGCCACCTTCCGCCCCACCATCGTCGAACGCCTGGGCCTGCAACGCTTCATTCCCCCCATCGCCCGCATGATCCTGCGCCAGCTCGAGCGCCACCCGGTCCGCGCCGGCCTGTCCGCGCTGGGCATCGCCACCGCCGTCGCCGTCGTCGTGCTCGGCCGATTCACCACCGACGCCGTCGAATACCTCATGCAGTTCGAGTTCGAGATCGCCCAGCGACACGACGTCAGTGTCGGCTTCGTCGAGCCGGTCCAGGGCCGCGTCATCCACGACCTCGCCGCCCTGCCCGGTGTTCTCGCCGTGGAAACCCAGCGCGCTGCGCCGGCGCGCATTCGCCACCGCCACCGATCGCGCCTGACCTCCATCCAGGCCATGGACCATCACCCCCAGCTCATGCGCGTCCTCGACGAGCAGGAGCAGCCCCTGCAACTGCCCGAGCAAGGTCTCGTGCTCAGCCACGCCCTGGCCCGGCGCCTCGACGTGCGCCCAGGCCAGACCGTCACCGTCGAGATCCAGGAGCGCCACCGCCCCGTGCTCGAGCTCGAGGTCGCCGGGCTCATCCACCAATACACCGGCCTGACCGCCTTCATGTCCCGACGCGCCCTCAACGACGCCATGCGCGAGGACCGTCTCGTCACCGGCGGCGCCATGCGCGTGGACATGGCCCGGCTCGACGAGCTCTACCACCAGCTCAAGCGCACGCCCGGCGTCGCCTCCGTCACCGTCCGCCGCGCCACCTTGCAGAACTTCGACGACACCATCGCCGAGACGCAGCGCCAGTTCCGCAGCTTCAACCTCGCCTTCGCCGTGGTCATCGCCTTCGGTGTCGTCTACAACACCGCCCGCGTCTCGCTCTCGGAGCGCAGCCGCGAGCTCGCCACGCTCCGCGTGCTCGGCTTCACCCGCGCCGAGATCTCGCGCATCCTCCTGGGCGAGCTGGCCGTGCTCACCCTCCTGGCCCTGCCCCTGGGCATGGTGCTGGGCTACGGCTTCGCCGCCTTCGCCGCCTGGGGCTTCGAGACCGACATGTTCCGCATCCCCCTGGTCATCAGCCGGCGGACGTACGGCTTCGCGGCCGTGACCGTCCTGCTCGCCGCCGCGGCCTCCGGCCTGGTCGTCCGCCGACGCCTGGATCGCCTCGACCTCATCGGCGTCCTCAAGGCGCGCGAGTGACCGGCCGTCTCGCCGCCGCGACGTCCGCTCGTGGCCGGGGGGCGATTGCAGCAATTTTCCGCTCGTTGCGGGGTCGGGTATTGGAGCGGGAGCCTGTGGGGGGTACCTTGATGCCATTGCGAGGTGAAGACCCAGCGAGGCGGCTGCGTGGCCATGATCCGATCGGGAAGCGAGAGTTCGTGGTGCAGGGTGTTCTCGCCGCGCAAGCGGTGCGTGGATCTATTGACGGCGCTGGTGGCGATGGCTGCGCTAGTGCCGGGCGGGCCGATGCAGGGGGTGGCCGAGGCCGAGATCATCACGTGGGCGGGGGTCAACGCGGCTGAGACCACCGCCGACGACGTGACCGACGCCTTGCTGTGGGACGCGGGCCGCGTGCCCGGGCCCGGGGACACGGCCGTGTTCGCGTGGACGGGGGTCGCCGCGGCTTACCGCGGCGACGTGCTGATCGGCGGCACCGGCGGCGAGGCCTTCGCGCCGAACCACCTGGTGCATGACTCGTCCGGCTTCACGCTCCGTGGCGGGGACGTGCGCGTCGTTGGGCCGGTGGAGCTGGCCACGCTCACCCTGGCCACGGGCTGGACCGACTCGCTGCGCGGACGCCTGATCGTGGGCGACGGCGGGACGTTGGGCCTGACCGGCGAGCACCCGTTGACGTTCGCCGGGCACCAGGGCGGCTGGGGTGCAATCGTCGTCGAGGCCGGCGGCGTCCTGGAGCTGGCCGGGCCCGTGCATCGGCTGGAGGCCTTCAACGCCGGGTGGTGGCATGACCGCGACGGGATGTATCAGGGCTTCAAGCCGCTGGCGGGCCAGGGCGCGGTGGCGGTGACGATGCCCGGGGCGGTGGTGGTGCTCGGGGACCCCGGCGAGCGGTTCTATCGCCAGCAGGCCGAGGTGATCGAGCCGCTGGGCTATGTCAGCGACGCCTGGGGTGGGCCGGAGGTGGCCCCGGCGCTGCACGTCGGCGCCGCGTCGCTGCACGTGCGCAGCGACCAGATCTGGCTGAGCGAGGCGGGCACGGGCGTGGTGCGCCTGCGCGGCCGCGCCGGTGAGCCGGTGGTGCATTCGATCGATGGCGGGCCGCTGCTGAACCTGGAGCAGGTGGCGCTGGAGGTCGACCACAGCGGCGGCGTCGAGCCGGTGCTGTTGGGCGAGATGCGCCTGCAGTCGCTGGTGCTGCGCGGCTCGGAGCAGGACCCCGCGGTGCGCGACGAGCTGCTGGTGACCGGGCCGGTGGAACTGGTCGGCGGCGTGGTGGTGGCGGGCCATGGCGGGGACGCGGCCGCGGCCGTGGAGCCGGTGCCGGCGTGGCAGGGCCAGGACAGTCTGCTGCTGAGCTATCGCGGGGCGTCGGGCGGGCGGCTGGTGCTGGGCGGGCATGAGTTGCGGGCAAGCCGGGGCGCGCGCCTGGAGCACCACGGCGACGACGCCGGCGACGGCGCGGCGGCGCTGATCGACGCGTCGGGCTCGCAGCTCGTGCTCGGCGGGGACCTGGTCTACCAGGACGCGGGCCGGCCGGCGGGGCAAAGGCGGCTGATCGCGTCGCAGGGCGTCTGGGTGCTGGACGAGGGTCGGCGGGTCGGCATCCATGGCGACGCGGCGACGGTGATCGAGCTCGCCGGCGACCTGGTCGCCAACACGCGGTCGCCGACGGGCCCGGG
>SKPT01000444.1 GCA_007119405.1 Phycisphaeraceae bacterium | reverse complement strand
GTGGCAAAACCCATCACCGTCGGCGCGGCGGTCGAGTACACATGGAAGCGGCTCGATGGGTCTTCACATTCGAACGAGAGAGGCGCGAACCATGCCGTTGGGCACCAAGATCGTCGGCGTCGTGTTCCTGGCCTTCGCCCTGGCGCTCGGCCTCATCGCCGTCGTCCAGCGCCAGTACCTGGCGCCGAGCTTCGAAGAGCTCGAGCGCGAGGAGGCGATCCGCAACACCGAGCGGGTCCTGGGCGCGCTGGCGCGCGAACTCGACCTGCTCAGCTTGTCGGCTTCCGACTGGGCGTACTGGGACGAGACCTACGCGTTCGTTGACGGTGGCGGTCAGGACACCGACTACCTCGAGGTCAACTTCAACCTCAGCGGCATCGACACCCTCGACGTCAACCTCATCGCCCTCTACGACACCGCGGGCCGGCGCCTGGTCGGCTTCGCGGTCGACACCGACACGCACGAACCCCTCGACCTCGGTGCCCTCTCGGACGACGCGTTGCCCGCCACCCATCCACTCCTCCGCCTGCGCGACGACACCGATGCGGTGGAGGGCCTGCTCGCCACGCCCGACGGGATCGTCACCGTCGCCGCCCGCTACGTCCTCACCAACGACCAGGAAGGCCCGCCGGCCGGTCTCCTCGTCATGGGCCGCCTGCTCGACGACGACCGCGTCGCCGACCTGGCCGAGCAGACGCGCGTCGACCTCCTGGTCGAGCCCTTCACCGGCTCCGTCAACGACGGTTGGACTCGCGAGCGCTCGATCGCCCACACGCCGCCGACCCTCACGACGGGCCGCAACGCGCTCGTCACGACCACGGTGTTGGCCGACCTTGACGCTCGACCGGTGATGCGCATCGCGCTCAACGAGCCACGGCACATCAGCGCCCGCGGCGCGGCCGCCATGCGCACGACGATGGGCTCCACCGCTCTGCTGGCGTTGGCGGTCATGGCGCTGCTGCTGCTGGTCCTCAACCGCATGGTGGTCCGCCCGCTGCACGCCTTGAGTGCCCACGCCGCCCGCATCGGCGAGCAGGACGATCTGCGCACGCGACTCGACCTGCGGCGGCGCGACGAGATCGGCACCCTCGGGCAAGCCTTCGATCGCATGACCGACCGCTTGGCCGACGCCAGGCGGACGCTGCTCGAACGCGCCTTCGATGCCGGCCGCGCCGAACTGGCCGCTGGCGTGCTGCACAACGTGGGCAACGTCGTCACGCCGCTCGTCGTGCGACTCGTCGACACGCAGGACGCGCTGCGACGCCTCCCTGCGAAGGAGGTCCGGGCGGCCGTGGCAGAGCTCGACGACGACGCCACGGACCCGGAGCGCGCGTCCGACCTGCGGCGCTTCGTGACGCTCGCCGCCACCGAGCTGGCGGGCGCCGTCGAGCAGACGGGCGACGACCTCGAGGCGATCGGGCGGCAGGTGGGCCACGTCCAGCAGATCCTCGGCGAGCAGGAGCACCACAGCCGCGCCGCCCCGGTGACCGAAGCGCTCGACCTGGCCGAGCTGCTAGACGAGGCGGTTCGGCTGCTGTCGCCCGCCCTGCAGCGAAGCATGACCATCGAGACCGACGCCTCGCTGGCCGCGCTGGCACCGCTCCGCGCACCCCGCGTCGCGCTCCAGCAGGTGATCACCAACCTCCTCGTCAACGCCGCCGAGGCGATCGCCGCGCGCGGCGGCAGCGGCCGCTTGCGCGTGCACGCCGAGCCACGCGCGGAGCGCGGTCGGAGCGCGGTCGAGTTGCGCTTCGAGGACGACGGCGTGGGCCTCTCGGAACACGACCTCGCGCGCGTGTTCGAGCGCGGCTTCAGCACCAAGGGCCGCGCCGGATCCGGGCTCGGGCTCCACTGGAGCGCGAGCACGGTGCACGCCCTGGGCGGCAGCATCCGACTCGAGAGCGCAGGGCCCGGCACGGGCGCGACGGCCCGCCTCGTGCTGCCCATGGACACGGCCGCGGCGGCGGCCGGGGTGTCCTCGTGACGGACGGCCAGAGTCCCATCCGCGTGCTCGTCGCCGACGACGAGGCGCCCGTGCTCGACGCCTACCGCCGGGTCTTCGCAGGGGTCAGCACCACGAGCCTAGGCGGCGACCGCACGCTCGACGATCTCCGCGCGACGCTTTTCGGTCACGCCGGACCCGCGACGCCGCGGGCCACGATCGACCTCGACGTCGCCTACGCCCAGTCGGCCGAGGAGGCGGTTTCGCTCACGCAGGCCGCGCACGACGCCGAGCGCCCCTTCGGCCTCGCCTTCCTCGACATGCGCATGCCGCCGGGTCAGGACGGGATCTGGGCCGCCCAGGCGATGCGGGCGATCGAACCCGAGCTCGACGTCGTGATTGCCACCGCCTACTCCGACGTCGACCCGCGCCAGATCGCCGAGCGGGTGCCGCCGATCGACAAGGTCTTCTACCTCCAGAAGCCCTTCCACCCCTTCGAAGTCCGGCAGCTCACGTTGGCGCTGAGCGCCCGCTCGGAGGCCCAGGCCAGGATCCGCCAGCTGGCGTTCTTCGACGCCCTCACCGGCTTGCCCAACCGTGAGCTGTTCCGTCTGCGCTTGGAGCAGTCGATCGCGCTTGCCCGGCGGCACGGCCTGCCCCTGGCCGCGCTCTTCCTCGACCTCGACAACTTCAAGCGCATCAACGACACGCTCGGGCATGGTGTGGGCGACCAACTGCTCCAGACGATCGGGCAGCGGCTGCAGCGCAGCGTGCGAGCCGGCGACCAGGTCGGCCGCGCACCGTCGCGCGACGCCGAGCAGGAACCGCAGCTGGCGCGCTTCGGCGGCGACGAGTTCGTCGTTTCGCTGAGCGCGCTGCGCCGCAGCGAGGACGCGGCGCTGGTGGCGCGGCGCATCCTCGAGAGCGTGGCGCAGCCCGTGCGCCTGGGCGAGCACGAGATGCTGGTCACCGCCAGTATCGGCATCGCCGTCTTCCCCCACGACGGCGAGGACCCCGAGACCCTCTACCGCAACGCCGACCTGGCCATGTACGCCGCCAAGCGAACCGGCAAGAACGCCTTCCAGTTCTTCTCGCCCGGCATGAACGAGAGCGCCCAGAAGCGCCTCTCGGTCGAAGGTCTGCTGCGGCGCGCGCTGACACGGGGCGAACTGTCGCTGTGGTACCAGCCGCAGCTTCACCTGCGCACGGGCCAGGTCACCGGCATGGAGGCCCTGCTCCGCTGGACGAGCCCTGAGCTCGGTCCGATCCCACCGCTGGAGTTCATCCCCGTAGCCGAGGAGACGGGCCTGATCATCCCCATCGGCGAGTGGGTGCTGCGCACGGCCTGCACCCAGGCGAAGCGCTGGCACGACGCCGGCTGCGTGCCGTTGCGCATGGCGGTCAACGTCTCGGTCCACCAGTTCGTCCACCCGGGCTTCCCCGACCTTGTCGGCCGGGTCCTGCACGAGACGGGCCTCGACCCCGCAGCGCTCGAGCTCGAGATCACCGAGTCGGTCCTGATGAAGGACGAGGACCACGCCGTCGACACGCTGGCTGCGCTGAAGGCGCTTGGTGTCTCGTTGGCGCTCGACGACTTCGGGACCGGCTACTCCAGCCTCGGTCGGTTGAAGACCTTCCCGATCGACCGGCTCAAGATCGACCGCTCCTTCATCCAGGCAATCACCGCAGACGGCGACGAGCGAGCC
This sequence comes from Phycisphaeraceae bacterium, assembly GCA_007119405.1. The sequence goes on along the minus strand of SKPT01000444.1, from coordinate 514 downwards.
ATCGCCTCGGCGGTCATCGCCATGGCAGAGAACATGCGGCTCCAGGTCACCGCCGAGGGGGTGGAGACCGACAACCAGCTCGAATACCTGCGGGACAACCGCTGCGAGGAGATCCAGGGCTTCTACATCTCGCGGCCGATGCCGCCGGAGGACGCCGACGCGTTCCTCCACGCGCGCCGGATCGGTGGGCAGGGGATCGCGTCTCGCTGACGTGGTGCTGGCGACGCGCGCGCGGCCGCCCAGCCAGCATGATGGCGGCATGACGCGCGCGCCGCGCCCGAGCGAGCTCGACACCGCCGCCGCCCACTTGCCGCTATTGCTGTACGACGGCGCGTGCCCCTTCTGCCGTGACCAGGCCCGGCGGCTTAGCCCGAAGGGTCGTTCCGGCTTGCGGGTCGAGCCGCTGCAGACCGGGATCGCGCACGTGCCCTGGATCGACGCCCAGGACGCCGCCAAGGCGCTGCACGTGATCGACGTCGACGGTCGCCGCTACGTGGGCGCAGCCGCCGTCGTG
>SKPT01000451.1 GCA_007119405.1 Phycisphaeraceae bacterium | reverse complement strand
CGGCATCACCGCGTCGCGGCCGCGCCCGCATCGCTGGAGGGGTTGGAGACCTCGACGGTCGCGCCGTAGAGGTGGACGATGCGGCCGCCGGCGTCGATGTCGCCGCGGGCCTCTTGGAGCTGGCTGAGCCAGCGTTTCTTGACGGCGGCGTCGGGCTCGATGGCCCGCTCCTGGCCGGGGGCCAGGCCCCAGCGGATCTCGCCGCGGTCGGTGTACAGCGTCAGCCGCACCCGCCCGCGGACGTCGCGGCCGGAGGCGTCGTAACGCTTGATCTCGTCGGCGTAAGGCTCGGCCTCGAGCAGCCGCACCAGCGCCAGCGCCGCGGCCAGGGCCTCGCTCGACCAGGGCTCGCCGGCGGGCGGGGCGGCGGCGGTGATGCCCGTGATCATCGCGATGCCCGTCTGCTCCACGAGCTGCTCGACGTGGTGCGGCAGGTACAGCCGGGGCAGGCGCACGGCCTGGGTGTCGACGAGGTGGTAGCCGTCGCGCCCCTGGACGACGGCCACGGGCCGGCGGTAGGTGGCGCGGACCTCGATGCCGCCGTCGGCGCGCCGCCGAACCTGCTCAACCTGCCGCACCCACGCCTGCCCGCTCAGCGCGGTGGCCGCGGCGCGCAGGCTGTGGACCTCCAGCGGGTCGGGCTCGACGTGGCCGGCGACGAAGCGCTTGAGCTCGTCGCGCACGGCCGGGGTCATCCACTCGGGGGCGTCGGCGAGTTGGACGTGCTCGGGCGTCACGGCCGGGCCGTGGCGGTCGGCGAGATAGTCGTGCAGGGCCTGCTCGCCGAAGTACCACCCGCCGACGAGGGCGAGGATCATCGCCAGCACGGTCGTGCGGCGGACGAGGCGGGCGGTGCGCTGAAGGCTCCAGCTTGGGGTTGTGGCGCCGGTGGAGGCCTTGCGGCCGCGTGGCTTGCCCGCCTTCTTGCGTGTCAGGAACCAACCCATGGGCCTGCTCTCATCCCTCGGCGCACAACCATCGCGCCCCTGCTGGTGCATCGGCCCGGGACGCACGGCCGCGCCACAGAACGACGTTCAAGGTCCGGATAACCCTGTTCGACCGTCGGCGGTGCCGCGGCCATCGCTTCGCTCTACCCACCCTACAACCAGGGTTCACGGCGTTGGGTGCCATGGCTTGTCCGCGACGCGGCAAGCCCTGCGACGGGCGCTACTGCCGGCGCGTCGTCGTCGCTGACGCGGATCATGCCGGCGATGCTCACAGGCGACTGTGCAGGCTCAGCTCAAGGTCACGGGGCCCGGAGCCGCCGTGGGGAAGGGTGTGCGGCGGTGGTGTCGGTTTCAACAGCCTGGGCGGAGGATGATGCAACGGGTGCCCCGCACTCGGGGCAGGTGTCGCCGGTCAGGCCGCGCAGCGAGTAGCCGCAGCTCTGGCAGTGGCCGGGTGGGAAGCGTCGCGAGCGCAAGCGGGTGGCGGCCCAGGCGGCGGTGATGATCAGCAGGGCGTCGAGGGCGTCGAACGCAGCCATGTGAAGCGCTACGCCGGCGGGGAAATGCCAGAGCATGCCAAGGTAGAGATGCACCGCCCAGGTTGCGAGCAGGACGCCTGTCACGACAGCCCCTGCGCGCAGGAGCCAGCGCGTGCGCGATGCCGCCCCCACCGCAGCGCCGGCCAACACGAACAACGTCCATTCAGGTAGCCGGAGCCAGAGCACCGCCCAGATGCCCGTGAATTGGCCGAGACCGATCGATTCAAGCCAGCTCGCGACCGGACGGCGCCAACCAAGATCCACCCAGGGCGGCGTGATGAAAACCGCGGATGCGAGCGATAGCCCCGCCCCGAGCAGTAGCAGCCCACCCACAACCAGTACGTTTCGTTTGACGGTCAAGCTGAATCCCCTCCCTCATTGTCACGGAGCCGGGGGGAAGAAATCCGGCCCTTCGCTCGCCCCGCCATGCGAGACTCACTCAGGACCGGCGTCGGGGGCTCAGCGGTCATACAGCAGCGACCAGACCAGCAGCAGAGGCAGGACGATGATGCCGGCGATGAGGGCGAGGATGAGGATTAACAGGATTGGCTCGGGAATGGGTGGGCTCGCGTGCCCGCCGACGTTAAAGGCCAGCACCGCAGCGGTGACGAGGCTTGCGATCCAGCCGAGGAGCAGGCAGTGGCGTTTGGTCTGCACCGCGGGCGACGGGCCCTCGGCCGGGGCGATGGTGTCGCGCTCGGTGGGGTCAAAATCCCGGCCGCACTCGGGGCAGCGGGGGCGGTCGAGATTCCAGAGGGGGTAGCCACAGTTGTCGCAGAGGCTCTGTTCGTGGCGTGGGCCGACGTGAGGTGTGAAATCGGGGTCGACGTTGCCCTGGTGGTCGCTGCCGCAGTTCCAGCACTGGTCGAAGCCGGCGTCGACGGGCTCGTCGCAGCGCGGGCAGGTCCAGGCGGCGGGGGTGTCGGTGGTGGGGGCGTCGTCGGACATGGGCGTCGAGGCACCGCGTTGCCATGCGGTGCTAGGGCTTGGGGGCCGTGGACACGGTGTTGCGGCGCGCGTCCTCGGGCCAGGGGATGGCACCGCCGCACTCGGGGCAGACGCTGCTTGTCAGGCCGCGGAGGCTGTAGCCACAAGCCTGGCACTGGGCGGGGCCGAAGGTTGGCGGTCGGCGGCGTACTCCGAAGCGGTGGCCGATCCACCCGGCCTGGAGCGCCAGCGCAGCGCCCATCACATCGACGAAAGCCATTTGGCTGATGAGCTGCGGTGTCCAGAAGCCAGGGGCGATCGTCATGGCGAGCCGAAACAGCCATGCCGTGGCCACCGCCGCGATCATCAGGGATGCGACGCGGATCAACCAGCGGTGTTGCGACAGAGCGCCGATGAGCCCGCCCAACAGGGCGAACAGGATCCATTGCGGCGCCATGCGCCAGAACAGGCCGAGCCATTGGTTGGCCGCGTGAGGCATCCCCAGCCCGGCGTACAGAAACGCGCCGACGACATGGCTCGCCGGCATCGTCAGGAGTCCCACCAGCAAAAGGGTCGCGAGGATGCGGGCTTCGCGCATGTCGATCATCAAGGCCCACCTTCTATTTTCACCGCAGTGCGTACGTCAGCGCCAGCAGCGCGTACGCGGTGGTCAGGTTCGGGTCGGCCTCCATCCAGCGGTCGGCTTCGTTGGTCCATGAGCCGTCGTCGTTCTGGAGCTCGGCCAGGTGGTCGATGAGGTCGCTCGCCCAGTGGCGCTGTTCGCCGTCGGCGGTTTCGATCGTGGGCTGGCCCCAGGCGTGCATGGCGCGGGCGAAGGTGTGGTAGTAGTAGTAGAGCCCGTGCAGGTGGATGGGCTCGGGCATGCCGGGGTTTTGCTCGAGGGTGTAGTTGAGCTTGATCCAGGAGAGGGCGTCGCGGACGCGGGGGTCGTCGGGTTCGAGGTTGGCGTAGAGGTAGCTCTTGAAGCCGGCGTAGGTCATCGAGCCGTAGCTGCGCAGGCCGGAGACGGGCAGGCCTTGGCGGGCGCGTTCGATCTGGTCGGGGTTGGCCATGGACTGCGGCAGGCCGACGTTGTCGCTGTCGACGCTGGTGGCGTAGATGAAGCCGCCGTCGCGTTCGATGACGCCTTCGTCGAACATGTCGTTGGCTTCGTGGCCCTGGAGGCGGGAGATGAAGGCGACGGCGCGCTGGTAGGCGGGGTCGTCGCAGTCGACGCCGGAGTCGTAGAGCGCCTGGACCATGACCTGGACGTTGGAGAGGTCGGGTCGGCCGTGGGTGCCGTAGCCCACGCCGCCGTAGAAGGGGTGGCTTTCGTCGATGGGGTTGCCCTGCGGGTCGGTGTCGCCGGCGGTCCACTGGAGCGAGCGCAGATGGTCCTGCGCGCCCGCGACGACCTCGGGGATGCCGTCGCGGTGGGTGAGCTCGCTGAGCGTGGAGAGGCAGATGGCGGTGTTGTAGTTGGCGAGGATGCGGTCGTAGATGCCGCCGTCGTCCTGGACGTGGCTGAGGATGAAGTCGATGGCGCGGTCGACGGCCGGGTCGGTGTCGGAGATGTCGGGGCGGTCGATCATCGCCAGGACGATCATGGCGGTGATGGCGGGCCCGCCGGGCTCGGGCGACCAGCTACCGTCGTCGTTCTGGTTGTCGCGAAGGTATTCGATGGCGCGGTCGATGGCGGCGGTGGCCTTGTCGTAGCGCTCGTCGTCGAGGGCGAGGGCAGCGGGGGCGG
>SKPT01000219.1 GCA_007119405.1 Phycisphaeraceae bacterium | reverse complement strand
CGGCGTGCCCGCCTACGCCGCCGACCATGTCCAGACCGACGCCCACGGCGGGCCCAACCGCCGGTGGGGCGCCACCAGCGCCTGGGGATTCCTCGACGGCCACGTCAGACGCGCCCCGCTCAGCGACGTCTACACCGACGCCGACGACAACAACTTCGACCCGGAGGTGGCGCGATGAGCGCGTTAGCTTCCGCCGTGTTCCCCGCCATTTCCGATGACAGCGTCGTTTACCTGAGGATGCCGACCATGACCGCGCACCGTGACAAGCCGTCTGCCGGCCTCGTGGCCGCCATCGCCGCGCTGCTCGTCATCGCCACGGGGGCCCACGCCCTGGACGAAGGTGACATCGGCCTGTTCGTCGGCGACGACGACCGGATCTTCACCGGCCTGGCCGTCGACGGCCAGATCGTCCCCGCGAACGTCTTCACCGCCAGGCTCTCCAACAGCTTCGCCAGCGACCCCGGCTACGACTCGCATCCCGGAACCTTCAAGCCCGACACGCGACTCGGCGTCAACTCCCTGACCACGCTGCGCCTCTGGGAAGGATCCGACACCGGCTTCCGCGAGCTCGACCCCGACGACGAGGAGACCGTCACCTTCATCTGGGGCCCCCCGTTCGCCCAGCAACTCGCCACGACGACTCAGGGCTTCGGCTTCGCCGACGACGCGACCCTCACCGCCAGCGTCGACAGCCACGGCGAATACCACCGCCACATCGGCATGCGCCTCGACGAGCCGGCCCGCGACGGCGTCTACCTGCTGGAGCTGGAGAAGTATTCCAACGACGCCAGCCTCGCCCCCACCCATCGCGCCGCGTACGGCGAGTACGGCGCGTCCGATCCGTTCTGGCTGCTGCTGAACCAGAACGCCGACGACCAGCTCACCGCCGCCGCCGATTACGTCCGCGAGCACCTGGCCGGGCCCGGCTTGCTCGTCGGCGACATGAACCTCGACGGCGTCGTCGACACCGGCGACGTCGCCCCCTTCGTCCTGGCGCTGACCGATCGCCAAGCCTACATCGACCAGTATGGCATTGATCCCACGCCGATCGGCGACATCAACGGCGACGGCGCCTTCGACACCGGCGACGTCGCGCCTTTCGTGCAAATGCTCGTCGGCGACGACGCTGCGAGCGTGCCCGAACCCGGCACGTTGGCGCTGCTGGGGTTCGGCGCCGCGCTCATCCTCAAACGCCGCACGCGGGGTGCCACTGGCGGCTTGCCCGCCAGTGCCCAGGCGGTCCGCGTCGCCTGAAGGCGACGGCCAACACGAACGAATCAACCCTTTCCCAATGGAGGAGATACCCATGCGACTCACCTTGACCGCGGTCGCCGCCACCACCGTCCTCACCGCCTCCGTCGCCTCGGCCGACGTGGTGTTCGACCGCAACCACATCGGCCTGGAGGTGCGCGACGGGCGCATCGTCACCGGCTGGTACTCGACGCGTGGTTCCGAGCAGCTCGAGGATTTCACCCCCAGCCACGTCTTCGACGCCCAACTCGACAACGACGCCACCGCCCAATGGGGCACCAACACGGTGGCGGGGGAATTCGATGTCGACAGCACGGTGGGCTACAACCTGCGTGGCCCGCTGCACCGGTGGGACGACGCAACCGAGCGGTTCCTCGCGCTCGACCCGGCCCAGACGCGCCTCGCGCTGTGGGACCAGGATAATCCCGACGATTTCGTCCTTTCCGACGACGGGCCGGTGCTCGGCATGCACACGCCGGTGCGCACCGAGTCCAGCCACCCCGGTCAGGCGGGGCGGCATCACACGGACTTCATGTTCACGCTCTTTGCGCCGGAGGACGACCCGGCCCCGGGCGTCTACCTCATCGAGATCGAGGTCGCCAACTACGGCAGCCCGTACGACGAGCTCGCCGCCTCGAGCGCACCGCTGTGGCTGGTCTTCGGCCACCAGGTCTCGGACGAAGCGCTGGCTGGCGCCGTCACGCACACCCGGACGCAGATCGTGCCCGAGCCCGGCTCGCTCGCGCTGCTGGCGCTGGGGGCCTTGACGCTGCTACGCCGCCGACGATGACACGCACGCCGGGCCCAGGGGTCGGAGGGGCCCCTGGGCTCGGCTTTTCATACGCACGCCATTTCAATCACAGGCGTAACGACCACACCACGCCGTGAGGCGTTGATCAAGGGTGGGCAGAGCGCGGAGGCACCCGTATCAGCCGCCGCTGGCGATGTCGCTCACCACGCCGCGGGCGCGGCGGCCTGGACGGCCTGGGGCAGGTCGAAGTTCATGCCGCGCACGTCCTGGGAGTCGTGCTCGGCGACCTCCAGCTCGGCCGGGGCCTCACGCAGGTCGATCGTCTCGCCCAGCGCCAGATCCTCCTCGCCCATCGCCTCGGGCTCGGGCATGATCTGCACCGTCGGCCGACACGGCGCCTCGGGGTGATGATCGATCACCACCGCCCATCGCTCGTCGCTCAAGCGCACCATTGACCCGGGTGGATACGGCGGGACGACGGTCAGCAGCGCCGTGAGCACGAGCGGATCGTAGCGCGAGCGCAGCGGCTCGTTGATCATCGCCCGCAGCACCCACGCCGTGGGCTGCGCCGGCAGGTTCGTCGGGTTGCACAGGCGGTCGAACTGGTCCGCGGCGGCGGTGATGCGGGCGAAGATGTGGATCTGCCTCTCGCTCAGCACCGGCTGGTCCTTGCCGGCGAAGCCGGTGCCGTCGTGGTGTTGGTGATGGTTGAGCACGACCGTCGCCGCCGAAGCGTCCACATGCCCGCGCACCATCGCGAAGCCCAGCGCCGGGTGCTCGCGCCACGCCTTGTCCGACTCGTCCTGCGTCTCGTCGAAGCGCTGGCGGACCTCGGGCTCGAGCTCGGTGATGCCCACGTCGTGCAGCATCGCCCCCAGACCCAGGTTCGTCACGTCCTTGGCCCGGTCCGGCGCCACGTGCTTGCGCTCACGCACGAGGTAGGCCTCGAGCTTCATGCCCATCAGCACCGACAGGTAGGTCACGCTGGAGCTGTGCCGCATCAGGTCGTCGGTGGTGTCGGCCAGGTCGCCGAGGAACAGCATCGATTGCGGGTGGCTCGCCAGGCGGCCGATGAGCTGCCTGAGCGACTCGGTGTAGGTGTCGTAGGCGAGCTTGGCGGCGGACTGGCTTTGAAGGGCCTCGAACGTCTCGGCGACGCGCGAGACGAGCTCGCCCTGGCACCTGGCCGTCTCCGGATCGATCAGCTCCTCAAGGAACTCGAGGCTGGGGTACTGGACCCAGACGCTGCGGATGGCCATGTCGCGCAGGCGATCGATGATCTGCGGCGTCAGCTCGTAGCCGACCTTCAGCAGCATCTTCGCAGGCGCCTGCGGATTGGGCACGGGCAACGCCAGCCGCATGCCCGGCTTGGCGTGGGTCGTCGCGATTCGCAGCATGCTCAGCTTCCGCTCAGGCCTCAGGTCCACGGATTCCGTCTGCCAATGTCGGCCCTCCCGTGGCCACGATTGATCCCGATCCCCCTCTCACCGCCGGCGACCAGGCCCGTCGCCGGCATGATCCGCCCATCTCGCCCATCTTCTCAACGCTCATCCTCTTCGCGATCACTGGCCGGCCATCCCGGCCCGCAGCGCCAACCCGCCCGCTCACTCCACCGGCAGCATGATCGTCGCCGTCGTGCCCTTGCCTGGCTCGCTGCGCAGCTCCAGGCTCCCGCCGTGGCCACGGATCAGTTGCTGGGCCCGCGGCAGGCCCATGCCCACCCGCCGCCCGGCGGCCTTGTGGCTGAAGAACGGATCCATCGCGTGGTCGAGCGTGCGCTTGTCCATGCCTTCGCCGTCGTCGATGACCTGGATGATCACCGCCGCGTCGCCCGGCTCGCGCTGGGCCACCACCTCCACCGCCGTGCGCGGCGAGGCCTGGATCCCGTTGAGCAGCAGCTCGGTGATCGCCTGGCGAATCTGCTCGGCGTCGAGACGCATCACCGGCAGCTTGTGACGCAGACGCAGCGAGATGTCCTGCTGGTCCTTGCGCCGGCCGAGATGGGCGCGGGCCTTCTTGATCGCCGCGTCGAGGATCTTCTCCGGGTCCACCGCCTTGCGGTCGGGGCGCGGCGGCTCGGCGAGCGTGCGCAGGCCCGTGATCAGGTCGCTCAAGCGATGCGCCTCGCGATGGATCGTCTGCGCCGCCTGCTGCGGATCGGTG
>SKPT01000427.1 GCA_007119405.1 Phycisphaeraceae bacterium | reverse complement strand
TGGCTGGCGGCGTCGGCGGCGACGCTCACGCTGGTGCAGGCGGCGCTGGCGGGGGCGATGATCCTCGGCATCGCGCCGGGGCCGGCCGACGCGGCGGCAGCGATGGCGTGGCGATTGACTGCGGCGGCGGGGTTGGTGCTGTCGGCGGCAGGTGTGGGGCTGCTGGCGTCCGCACGGCGGGTGGGCGCGGCGCATCACGCGGCGCTGCTTGTCGCGGCCGGGGCCGTGGTGCTGGGCGTATGGGCGCTGACCGACCCGGCAGGTCGCTATGGCCACGCGGTGCAGTACGCGGCGCTGGCGACGATCGCGCTGCTGGCGGTCGTCGTGGGCTGCGGTGTGGCGCTGCCGCGTCTGGTTCGCGGTGTCTGGTCGCGGGCGGGGCGCGAGGCGGTGCGCTGGCTCATCCCGCTTATGGGCGTGGCGCTGGTGGTCACGCTGGTGGGGGAGGTGGTGCAGTACGTCGTGGTGGGTGAAGTGGTGATGCCGGCGGTGACGATCGCGGGGTTGATCGTCGCGCTGGTGACGGCGGGTGCGGTCGCCGTGTGGTGGGCGGTGGTGCCGAGGCAGGACCCGTTGGGGTTGCCGGCGGCGCGTCGGCCGATGTATGCCTACGCGGCCGAGTCGCTGGTGGCGCTGGTGTTCGTGCATGTCCGTTTGACGCTGCCGTGGTTGTTCACCGGGTTCTTTGATCCCTACTGGCCGCTGCTGGTGATGCTGCTGGCGTTCGTGGGCGTGGGGCTGGGGGCGTGGTTTGATCGATTGCGGCTGGCGGTGCTGGCGGGGCCGGTGTCGCGCACGGCGCTGCTGCTGCCGTTGTTGCCCGTGATCGCGTTCTGGTTGGCGGACGTGCCGCTGCACTACTCGGCGCTGCTGCTGATTGTGGGCGTGTTTTACGGTGTGCTGGCGGTGAACCGGCGCTCCCTGGTGCTGGGGCTGCTCGCGGCGCTGGCGGCGAACGGGTCGCTATGGTACGTGCTGCATCAGGCGGAGGGGTATGGCCTGTTTGATCATCCGCAACTGTGGCTGGTGCCGCTGGCGTTGTGCGTGCTCGTGGCGGCGCAGCTCAATCGTGCGCATCTGAAGCCCGGCCAACTGGCGGCCGTTCGCTACACGAGCCTGTGCCTGGCGTACCTGGCGTCGACGGCGGAGCTCTTCATCCAGGGCGTCGCCGAGGCGCCGTGGCTGGTGCTGGTGCTGGCGGGTCTGGCGATCGCGGGGATGATGGCGGGCATCGCGCTGCGCGTGACGTCGTTCCTCTTCACCGGCTGCGCTTTTCTGATCATGGCGCTGCTGACGATGCTCTACCACGCCTCGGCCCACCTGGGCTGGACGTGGATCTGGTACGCGGCGGGCATCGGGCTGGGGGTGGCGATCCTGTTCGTATTCGCCACGTTTGAGCACCGCCGGCAGCGCGTGATGGAGGGCTTGGAGCGCCTGCGGAAGTGGGAGGCCTGACCGGCGTCGGTGTCGGGCGAAGCAGTCGGAGCGGAATTCAGCAGGCGGCCGGACAATCGCCGGTGGCCGGAGCACCGCCATGATCCTCGGCCCTCTGACACCTCTGTGGCACCGCTTGTGAAACGCGCACCCCCGAGTGGTCCGTCGCCGTGGCGGGCAATGCGACAGTCACCCCGCCGTCTGCCGCGCCGTCTCGCGCAGCAGGCGGGCGGGCATCGGGTGGTGGAGTTGCCAGATGATGCTCATCGGGCGGCTACCGGCGTGATGCACATAGTCGGCCGGACCGAGGTAGTGGTAGGGCGCGGCCAGGCCGGCGGCGGTGCGCTGGTATTCGCGGACGAACAGCAGCGGGGTGTAGCCCTGCTCACGGTGATGGATGTACCGCCTGCCGGTGGGCGACGCGGCTGTGGTCGTGCTCTGGCTCTGCCAGTGGAAAAGCCGGTCGCTGATGGCGTAGTCCTCGTACATCGTCGTGGGCGAGTAGGCGTCCTCGGTCTTGTGCAGCGTGACGAAGAACGCGTCGACCTTCGGCTCGGGCAGGTGCAGCACGCCCTCGGTGAAGCGCGGGCGATGGTGCATCGTCCAGTGGCCCAGCCCGGCGAGGATCTCGTCGCGCGTGTAGCTGGCGTGGAGGGCGAGCGGGCCGGCGACGGCCGGCTCCAGCGGTGCGATGCGGGTGCGCGTGGTTTTGAGGCGGTATTCAAGCAGGGCGAGCAGGTCGAGGTAGGCGGCCGGGTTGGCTTGGTGCAGACGACGGATGGTCTCATCGAGCGACTGGCCTTCACAACCCCCGCCGAACAGCGACACCATCAGCATCGTCAGTCGCCGCTCGATCATCGCGGCCGGCTCGTCGTCGTGAGCCTCACCGCTGAGCTGGCTGAGCAGGAAGCGGATCTGCCGCGGGTCGTCGATGTGGGCGACACGGCGCAGGCCCTTTTCCAGCGTCGGCTCGTCCTGGTCGGTTGGCGGTTCCACCAGGCCGGCGTCGGCAAGCAGGCGTGACCAGAGGCCGCGGCGCAGCAGGTCGTCGAGCTCAACGTGCAGGTAGTCCATCGCCTGGTGCAGTGTGGGCGGACGCCCAAGGTGGCGGCCGAGCTCCCCCAACTCGCGCACAAGCTGTGGGCGACGCAGGTGCAGCGTCTGTCGGATGTTTTCCAACACGCGCTGCTGAGCAACACGTTCAAACTGGATCGCGCAGCCGGCGGGCAGATGTGGGAAGCCCTGCTCGACCTCGCGCTCCAGGCGGCGCGTCGGCTCGGTGCACAGGGCACGCAGGCGCGACGCGAAGCGGAACTGGCGGTGCTGCTGGCCGATGAAATCGAGCACGGTCAAGCAGTCCTTGTCCTCATGCAGGCGCAGGCCGCGGCCGAGCTGCTGGAGGTAGACGGTCAGGCTCTCGGTCGGCCGCAGGAACAGCACCGTGTCGATCTCGGGGATGTCGACGCCCTCGTTGTAGAGGTCGACGGCGAAGATGAAGTTGATCTCGCGTCGTCGCAGGCGGTCCTGCACGGTGTGGCGATCGTGTGATGTGCTGTCCGCGGAGAGCGCCGCCGCGGGCAGGCCGCGGTGGTTGAAGAACCGGGCCATGAACTCGGCGTGGGCGATGCTGACGCAGAAGCCGAGGCCGCGGGCCTGGTGCGGATCGCTCAGCAGCGCGACAATCTTGTCGACGACGAGCTGGGCGCGCACGTCGTTGCCCGTGTAGACCTGGTCGAGCTCGTCGACGCGGTAGCCACCGCGTTGCCAGGTCAGGCCGGAGAGGTCGACCGCGTCGCTGATTCCGAAGTACTGAAAGGGTGAGAGCAGCCGGCGGTTGATCGCGTCGGGCAGGCGGATTTCGGCGCTGGCCTCACCATTGAACCAGCGAAAGACGTCCAGCCCGTCGCCGCGCTCGGGCGTGGCGGTCATGCCCAGCAACACCTTGGGTTGCACGTGCTCAAGCAAAGCCTGGTACGACGCCGCCTCGGCGTGGTGGAACTCGTCGATGACGACGTAGTCGAAGTGCTCGGCCGACATGCGGCTGAGCCCCCGGCTGTTGTAGCTCTGGATGGAGCAGAACAGGTGGCGGTCCTGCGCCGGCTCGTGGCCGCCGACGAGCAGGTCGCCGAAGTTCTGATCGCGCAGCACCGCCCGATAGGTTTGCATCGCCTGGCTGAGGATCTCCTGCCGATGCGCGATGAACAGCAGCGACGGGCGCGGGTGCGCGGTCTGGCTCCACCGCTTGTAGTCGAACGCCGCGACCATCGTCTTGCCGGTGCCCGTCGCCGCGACGAGCAGGTGGCGATGCTTGCCCTGCACCTCGCGCTCGGCGGCGAAGACGTCGAGGATCTCCTCCTGGTAGGGGTATGGATGCAGATCAAAGTGCATGGCCGGCGTGTCGGCGCTGCCGGCATGTCGCTCACGCTCGATCGCCTGCCGCAGCTTCCGCCGCTCGTTCACGGTCAATCGCTCGAACTCGTCGTCGTTCCAGTAGGCATCGAATGTAGCCGTGATCTTCTGCCAGAGGTACGGCAGCTCATACTGGCTGATCTTCGGCGTCCACTCCAGCCCCTCCGACAGCGCGGCGTGCGACAGGTTGGCCGAGCCGACGTAGGCGCTGCCGAAGCCGGTGTCGCGGTGGATCATGTACGCCTTGGCGTGCAGGCGTGTGCGCTTGGTGTCGTAGCTGACGCGGACCTCCGTGCGGGGCAGTTCCAGCAGGGCTTCAATGGC
>SKPT01000029.1 GCA_007119405.1 Phycisphaeraceae bacterium | reverse complement strand
CCAATGAGTTTCCCAACTTACGTTTACGACATCAACTCAGCATTCTGTGAATCCATGGCGAATGAAGATATGCCTAAAGGGTGGCCTGATGGCCCATTTATTATTTCGGATCCTATTGGGTTTCGTGGCACCCCGCGTTCAGCCGTCGGGTTTACGCCTGGGCCGCGCGGCGCCGCCTGGCGTCCACGCACAGCCCCAAGCCGATCAACCCCAGCCCCAGGGCGCCGAGCGGGTTGTCCACGATGACCCCGGCCTGCGGATGCAGCGCGGCGTAGAGCACCACGGCGATCACGATCGCCCACAGGGCGAGGTTGACGATGCTGGTCATGGCTTGCCTCCTGGTTCGAGTCCCTGGACAGGCAAAGCCGACGATTCAGCGTCAAGTGATGCAAATGAAAATCGGCAACGGACGCGCTGCGGGGTCCGGGTGTGCCGACGGGAGCGATCAGGCGTGTTAGCCGTCGCCTGACGACGAGGGCTAGGCTGCGTCCGAAAACCGCAGGAGTGGGGGTGCCACGGCTTGTCCCGAAGGGCAAGCCGTGCGGCGGCCGACGGGGGCACGGCTTGCCGCTTCGCGGTCAAGCCGTGGCACCCACTTTTCGGGCGGAGCCTGACAATCGCCCTCACCAGCCCAGGATCAGGCGCAGCACGTCCATTAGGCCCATCTCGCCCTGCCGGCGGGCGATCTCCTCCTCCACCGGCTGATAATCGCGGATCTCCGGCGCCGGGGCGAGCAGCACGGCCGCGTCATGCTCGACCCGCGCCAGGCCCAGCGACCCGCCGCCCGTGACGCTGACGATCCACCGGCCCTCGGGCAGGCGGCGATACACCGCCTTGCCGTAGCCCACGTTCTCCGCCTCGAAATCCACGTGCTCGAGCTCCGGGTCGATCAGCACGCCCCGCTGCGGCGGCGTCTGGTCGTCGAAGATGCGGCGGATCCACAGCCGCCCGTCGATGACGACATAGTCGACATAAATCTCACGATCGGGGTCCAGCTCGGTGACGATGCGCCGCCGCTCGCCCTCGATGGTGCGCACGCGCACGGCGAGCGTGCCGTCCTGGACGATCAGCTCGGTGACGGCGGTGCGGCGGACCGCCTCGTTGTAGGCGTCGCGCAACTCGGCGTGGTCCTCGGCCAGGGCCTCGAGCCGCTGACGGTAGACCTGGGCCTCGATGTGGCTCTTGCCCATGCGCCAGCCCGCGACGGCCGCGAGGCCGATGACCACGACCAGCAGCAGCGCGGCGACCCGGCCGGTGAGCTTGTCCAGAAGGGTGAACACCGACGACAGCCTCGCCCAGGCGGAGCAGGGGGGGCGCGCCGATCGCGCCCTGCAATGGTTATCGGCCGACCCGCCACCGGCGGTGCAACGTGGCCGTGACGTTTTAGGCGCCCATCGCCACCACAGACAAGCCGGTCGCGGCTTCGCGAGGCTGGAGGCATCGCAGGGCCGCGAAGAAGCGAAGAGGGCGATCAGGCTTTGTCCGAAAAGTGGGTGCCACGGCTTGACCGCGAAGCGGGAAGCCGTGCCCCCGTCGGCCGCCGCACGGCTTGCCCTTCGGGACAAGCCGTGGCACCCCCACTCCTGCCGTTTTCGGACGCAGCCTAGTTTTCTTCGCGTTTCGCCGTTCGCCGACGGGCCTCGGTTCGCCGCTACTCGTAATTGGCCTTGATCCCGATGGGCACGTGGCCGGGCTCCGGCTCGTGCGCGGTCAGCCCCATCGCGATGCACCGCGGCACCGCCACCCCCGCTTCGCCCGCCGCGCCCCCTTCGCGCTCATCGAACAGCACCGTCGTCACCGATGCCGGTGGCAGGAAGAACCCGGCGTACATCAGCGGCAGGGGCACGGCCAGCAGGTGCGCCAGCCACGTCAGCCCGAACCCGCCGTGGCATACCACCGCCAGCGCTTCGCGGTTGGGTCGCTGGGCCCGGTAGAGGTGGCCGTCGCGCACGTAGCCGTGGTGTGCGAGCAGGGCGTCGGATTCGGCGACGATCTTGGCGTAGCCGCGCTGCACGACGGGAGTGTTGAAAGGCTCATGCTCGTGCCAGTCGTCGTGGCCGGGCAGGTGCGCGTTGCCGCGCACCCGATGGCCGTGCACGTCCCAGATGCACATGCGCTGCGTCCTGCCCTGGTAGGGCTGCTCAATCTGCCAGTCGCCGCGCTCGCGCGTCCAGTCCAGCGTCACCGGAGTCATGCCCTTGGCCTGGGCGATGTAGCCGGCCGTCGCCTGCGCCCGGCCCATGGGCGAGACGTAGAGGTGATCCAGCCTCACGCGGCACATGCGCTCGGCCAGGGCCCGGGCCTCGCGATGCCCGCGCTCGGTGATCGTGTCGTTGGAGTAGTCCGGGTCGGCGTGGCGGATAATGTAAAGACGCATGTGAATGTCTGATTGCTGATTGCTGATCTGGCTTCGCCAGCCGCTCGCGGCTTCGCGAGACCTTTCTACCGCGCCAAGCGCACGATCTGGCGATAGTTGTCCCGGAAGAAGCGCGTCCACCGCAGACGCGCGTCGATGAGCTTGTCCCCGCGATACGTCGCCAGGTGGGCGGCGAAATCATCGAGCACCTGCGCCACCTCGCTGTGGCGCGGGTGCTCGACGTCGGCGACGATGCGCTGCCAGTCGCTGGCCAGCGCCTCGTCGGGCCAGCGCAGCACCACCTCCTCGGGCATCGCGTCGAACAGCTCGAGCATGCGGGGCTTGTCGGGGTGGCTGTCGGGCGTGCGCAGGATTGCCCGCCACGCGGCGACGAGGTGCTCGTGCACGTCGATGGCGATGGCCTTGCTCACTGGGGCCATCATCATGTAGTAGTCGGGGATGGCCTCGGGCAGGGGGGCGGCCTCGTCGAAGGGGGCGATCTGCGGGTCGCTCCAATGCTCGCGCTCGGCCTCCGTGTACAGGTCGCGGCGCACCGGCTGGCGGCGCAGCTCGAAACGCTCCGGTCCGTCCGGCACGTCGACGCGCCGCTGCCACAGCCGCTGTGCCTCGACGCTCAGCAGCCAGTTGACGAACTCGTCGGCCAGGGCGCGGTTCGGCGCCCCGCGCAGGATCGCCACCGGGTCGGCGGTGACGGCCGTCATGCGTGGCGGGTCGACATAGCCGACGCGATCGCCGCCGACGGCGCCGGCCTGGAATCGGCCGTAGAAGTCGATGCACATGCCCGCCGCCGCCTCGCCGCGGGACACGTCCACGGGCACCTTGGACGCGCCGCTGGTGAAGTAGCGGGCGTTGGCGAAGACCCGCCGCAGCATGGGCCAGCCCTCGTTCCACCCGGTGCGGCGGACGATGATGTTGTACGTCGCCGCGATCGAGCCGGAGTGCCCCGGGTCCGCCAGCGCCACCCAGCCCTGGTAGCGCGGGTCGGCCAGGTCGGCCCAGGTGGTCGGCTCATCGAGGCCCAGCATGGCCAGGGCGTCGCGGTTGTAGACGATGCCGAAGCTCGCCAGCACCACGCCGATCCAGCGCTTGTCCTCGTGGTACAGCGCTGCCGAGCCGATGTGGCGCGACGGGAATGCCTCTTCGAGCAGGCCCGGCTCCAGCCGCGGGGCCACGGTCAGGGGGATGCTGACTGATTGGCCGCCGCGCTCGACGCGGATGCCGCGGGCGAGCTGGTTGTGCTCGAAGTCCCCGCCGCCGAAGAACAGGTCCACGCCGATGCCCTGCTCCTCGCGGCCCGCCGCGGCGGCGGCTTCGAAGTGCGAGATGACCGTCCGTCGCTGATCGCTTGTGCCCCCGGTCGTCCGCCAGTCGAAGCGGATGGGCGTGCGGCCGCGCTCGCGGCGGAAGTCGTTAAACGCCCGGGCGATCTCGGTGCGGATCTGCTCGTTATGCGGCGTGACGACGATCAGCCGCGGCCGATCCTCCCCGTCCGCCTCGGCCTCGCCGGACGCCGGCCGCAGCACGAACGGGATGCCGACGACGACGGCCAGCAGCAGGATGATGATGAGCTTGGGCATGGGCGGAAATTTCGGATTTCGAATTTCGAATTTCGGATTTCGGATTTCGGATGTTCCGACGTGCGCCAGTCTACCACTGTTAACGCCCGTCCTGAGCGAGTCCCTGGCGGCGGGGGCGAGCGAAGGGCGGGATTGCCCCCGGCCCGGGAATTTTCCGCAGCGATCCTGTAAAATAACCCGATTCAAGACGATGCAAGGACCTCAGGGATGAGAAT
>SKPT01000573.1 GCA_007119405.1 Phycisphaeraceae bacterium | reverse complement strand
CTGGCCTTGGTGAGGAAGACGGGGCCGGCGAGCGCGAGGCCGCGGACGTTGAACCAGCGGTCGAGTTGGCCGGCGTCGCGGTAGGCGTGGTAGTCGACGTTGGGCAGGAGGATCCAGCCGGCGACGAGGATGAGGCAGGCGGCGGCGGGGCCGGGGCGCCAGGCGAAGCCGGCGATGGCGAGGATGGCCCAGATAAGCCAGGTGAGCTCGAGCATGAAGCGGGCATGATACGCGCGGGGGGGAGTGGGATGAAACCACCGATGCACACTGATGCACACGGATTAGGGCAGACAGGGAAGAACCGCGAAGAAGCGAAGGAGGCGAAGGGTGCGAAGAAGATTTGTTGGGTTCTATACCCTGTGCCTTCGCTCCTTCGCCGTTCTTCGCTCCTTCGCGGTTTCTCGCGGAAGTCACCGGTGTCCGGGTTTTTCAGAGGCCCTGCGTGTGGATCGGTGTGCATCGGTGGTTTCATTCAGCGCGTTTGACTGTGGCGGGCGCGGGGGGATACTGCGTGGCCATGAAGAGCATCCATGAGCCGGCGCGTGAGGTTCCTGTCTGCTTCGAGTGCGACGTGTGCGTGATCGGCGGGTCGTGCACGGGGCTGTTTGCGGCGATCGCGGCGGCGCGGCTGGGGGCGCGAGTGGCGCTGGTCGAGGGGCTGGGGTATTTCGGCGGCACGGCCACGGCGAGCCTGGTGACGGTCTGGCACAGCCACAGCGATATCCATGGCGAGCAGCAGATCATCGCCGGGCTGACGACCGAGACGATGGATCGCTTGAAGGCGACCGGTGGGGTGATCGAGCGCAGCCCGGCCGAGCCGTCGTGGCAGTACGCGTTCGCACCGTATCAGCTCGTGCTGGAGCTGGACCGCATGGCGGTGGAGGCGGGGATTCGGCCGT
Organism: Phycisphaeraceae bacterium; assembly: GCA_007119405.1. The sequence continues at coordinate 3,293 of SKPT01000573.1, read as the reverse complement.
TCCTGCACACGCGGTTCGTCGCGCCGGTGATGCGCGACGAAGGCGAGGTCGAGGCGATCGTGATCGAGGACAAGACGGGCCGGCGGGCGATCAAGGCGTCGATGTTTGTCGATGCCTCGGGCGATGCGGACCTGGCCCATCGCATGGGGCTGGAGACGTATCAGGGCGGGGCGCTTCAGCCGCCGACGACGTGCTTTCTTGTCGATGGGCTGGGGCGGTTGCAGAAGGAGCAGGGCGTTGACGTGCGCAAGGTGGTGTTTGATCCGGAGGATCCCGAGGCGCTGAAGCCGGGCTTTTTCTGGGGGGCGCCGATCCCGGGCGGGGAGGGCTCGGACATGCGGCTGGTTGCGGGGACGCGCGTGCATGGGGCGGACTGTTCGGATGCCGACGAGCTGACGCAGGCGGAGATCGAGGGCCGGCGACAGGTCCGGCAGATGCTGCATCTCATTCGCACGCGTGTGCCGGGCGGGGACAAGCTCGCGCTGCATGGGCTGCCGGCGCGGATCGGCATCCGCGACACGCGGCGGACGCGCTGCCTGCACCGGCTCACGGAGCGGGAGGTGCTGTATGGCACGCGCTTCGACGATGCGATCGCCAACGGCAGCTATCGCGTGGACGTGCACGCGAGCGACGGGGATGGGCTGGTGTTTCGGTACCTGGATGGGCGGGAGGTGACGGCCTACGCGGACGGGCGCAATGAGAAGCGCCGCTGGGCGAGCGAGAGCGAGGCGACGGCGACGTTCTATCAGATCCCGTATCGGAGCCTGGTGCCGGTGGGCTCGCGCAACGTGCTGGTGGCGGGGCGATGCCTGGATGCGGACGAGGGGGCGTTCGGCGCGGTGCGGGTGATGGTCAACACGACGCAGACGGGGCAGGCGGCGGGGGTGGCGGCGTGGCTGGCGCTGGACGGCGGCGTGGGGGTGGGCGAGGTCGATGCGCAGGTGCTGCGGCGGACGCTGGCGGGGCAGGGGGCGATCATTATTTGACGCGGGGGTGGTTGGCGGGGGGAGGGAACCACCGATGCATGATGATGCACATTGATGGGGGGAGGAGTGGGGGGTGGTTGTGCGGGTGGTTGGGGGTGAGGCGCTTCGCGGGGTTCATCCGTGTGCATCCGTGTGCATCGGTGGTTTCACTCAGCGTTGACCACCCGGCGGCGATACCTGCGTTTCGGGTACCGGTTGTTCGCTGGCGATGGCGGCGCCGCACTCCGGGCAACGGGGGCCGGGGGTGGCGCGGAGGTCGTAGTTGCAGTGGGGGCAGGCGTCGACGCCGTCGCCCAGGGCGATGCGGATACGGCGTTTGATCTGTGCGCGCTCGGCGTCGGCGAGGGTGTGGAGGTAGATGTAGACGCGGGTGCCGGCAAGGTCCAGTTCCAGCCGATCCCGGCGGATTCTGGCGCCGACGAGCAGGTTCCATGTCCACCGCGATTCCGACAGGTCTCTCGTGCCGACGGCGATGCACTCGTCGGTGATGGTGGCATAGGTGGTCAGCCTCTGGCCGAGGTGGCGGCGCACGCGGCGGAGCTGGCGTCGCCAGCGCAGCAGACGCCAGGCGAGCAGGGCGAAAAGGGCGACACCCATGTACAGGCTGGCAGGTATCGGCTCGCCAGCGAGGGACGCGATGACCGCCATCGCGATCCAAACGCCCAGGAAGACGCCCCAGAGAATTACTTCATCACTGACGACGGCGTAGGCGAGCTTGTCCTTGCCGGCCAGGGCCAGGCCTTTGACGGGCGCCTCGCGCTCGATGTGGATGTGCATGGGCGGACTCCGCAGGGCGTGAGGCGGCGGTGGGCGGAAATCCCGCCCTTCGCTCCCCCCCCGCCACCGGGGACTCGCTCAGGACGGGCGTTAACCGGGCGGTGCCGATGCCTTTTCTGATCGGTGTGCATCCGTGTGCATCGGTGGTTTCATTCAACGCGACGATGGTTCCATCCACCGCATCGGTGGTTCCTTCACCGCATTGCCTGCTTCATCACGCGGTAGCCGATGTCGCGGCGGTAATGGGCGCCTTCGAAGTGGATCTTGTCGCACGCGGCGTTGGCTTTGGCCTGGGCGTCGCGCAGGTCGTCGCCCATGGCGCAGACGTTGAGGACGCGGCCGCCGGCGGTGACGAGCTGGCCTTTGGCCTTGGCGGTGCCGGCGTGGAAGACGGTGACGTCGGGGTCGCTCTCGGCGTCTTCGATGCCGAAGATGGGCGTGCCTTTTTCGTATGAGCCCGGGTAGCCACCGCTGGCCATGACGACGCAGCAGCAGACGCGGGTGTCCCAGCTCACCTGGACCTGGTCGAGGCGACCTTCGCAGGTGGCGAGCATGAGCTCGAGCAGGTCGCCCTGCATGCGCATCATGAGTGGCTGGGTTTCGGGATCGCCGAAGCGGACGTTGAACTCGATGACCTTGGGGCCGCCGGCGGTGAGCATGAGGCCGGCGTAGAGGACGCCGCGGTAGTCGAGCCCCTCGCGTCGCAGGGCGTCGACGGTGGGCACGAGGATGTGGCGCTGGATCTCGGCCATGGTGGCGTCGTCGACGAGGGGCGTGGGGCAGTAGGCGCCCATGCCGCCGGTGTTGGGCCCGGCGTCGCCCTCGAAGGCCTGCTTGTGGTCCTGGGCGGGGTCGAGGATGTAGATGTTGCGGCCGTCGACGAGGGCGAAGACGGAGACCTCCTGGCCGACGAGGCGTTCTTCGATGACGACGGTGGCGCCGGCGTCGCCGAAGGCGCGGTCGACCATGCAGCGGGTCAGGGCGGCGACGGCGTCGTCGGCGTTGTCGCAGACGGTGGCGCCCTTGCCGGCGGCCAGGCCGGCGGCCTTGACGACGACGGGGGTCTCGTGGGCCTGGACGTAGGCGCGGGCGGCTTGGAGGTCGGTGAAGGTGCGGCTGTCGGCGGTGGGGATGGCGGCGGCGCGCATGAGGTGCTTGGCCCAGGCTTTGTCGGCTTCGAGGCGGGCGGCGTCGGCGACGGGGCCGAAGACGGCGCGGCCCGGGCGGGCCAGGCGATCGGCGAGGCCGGCGGCGAGCGGGTCTTCCGGGCCGATGACGATGAGGCTGATGTTGTTCTGGCGGCAGTACCAGTCGATGGCGTCGGCGTTCTTGGCGTTGACGGGATTGAAGGGGAGTTTGATGTTGTGGCCGAGCGCGTCGGTGCCGCCGTTGCCGGGGGCGAAGTGGAGTCGGCCGCAGTCGCTGGATTGCTTGAGCTTGTGGCCGAGGGCGTGCTCGCGGCCGCCTGAGCCGATGATCAGGACGTTGGTTTTCTTGGGCATGGGGGGAGTTTAATTGAAAATTCAGAAT
>SKPT01000190.1 GCA_007119405.1 Phycisphaeraceae bacterium | reverse complement strand
TGGCCGCCGCACACAGCAGCCTCCGGGATGCTGTGTGGCACCCTTGTCACACACGTTCTTAGTCTTACTCCAGCGCCAGTTCGATCATCGCATGGCCCTGCACCACGGGCACGGTGAAGTGGGCGCGGCCGTGGGCGTGCTGGAAATCAACCGGCGTGCCTTGAGGGACGAGGCGCACCGCTTTGACCGGCTCGGCGCAGCGCAGGCTCACTGACACGTCGTGCAGCGGGATGACGTCGCTGACGAGGTCGAACCGCTCGGCTCGGCGCTCGGGGACGTAGTGCAGCAGGTGGACGACGAGGCGATGGGGTTGCGCCTGGCGGTTGACGGCCGTCAGCAGCGTGTCGGGGCCGGTGGCGGTCAGCAGCGGCGACGCGATGAGGCGGTTGATGGCGTGCGCGAGCAGGCTGCGCACCCAGGGTGGGGCGGCGTCGTGGTACTGGTTGAAGATGGGATGGGCGAAGTAGATTGACCGGCCGCGCTGCGTTACGCCGGGGTAGTCGGCGGGCCCCGCGACGGGGGCGTGGCGGTGTGAGCAGTAGTGTCGCCAGGTGCGGTTGAAGTGAGGTCGATGCACCGGGGCGAGGGTGTCGGTGCCGGGCTGTGGGCGGACGTGCATGGCGCGCATGTACATCACGTGCGGCGCGTCGGGGGGTTCGGCGCCCAGGGCCTCGCCGGGCATGATGAAGTCGGGCTGGAACTCGGCGTCGCCGACGGCCTCGACGCCCAGGGCGTCGATGGTGAAGCGGTCGCCCTCGGGGTGCAGGCCCGCGCGGTGGGAGGCGATGATCGCGCCGCCGGCGTCGACGACTCGTGCAGCGACTGCCCCGGGCACCGGCAGCGACAGCGTCAAATCTTCTCCCTGCGCCTCCGCCATGACGCGCAGTGGTGCCCTGATGATCCTTTCCCCCTGGAGCATTCGCGTGGTCTCATTGCCGCAGCTATCGACGAACGGGTCGCCCGCGCCCGCGCCGCAGCAGCCGGTGGCGCTGGTCACCGCCCCGCCCGGGCTTGGCAAGACGTACGCCACGCTCCAGGCGCTCGCCGCTCACGGCAGCCGCGCCCTTTTCGTCACACCCACGCATGAGCTCGCCTCGCAGGTCCAGCGCGACCTCCAAGCCCTCGGCGTCACCACGCACTACTGGCGACAGGGACCGGACGAGCACGACGAGTGCATCAAGACCGACGAAGTGGAGTTCTTTCGCGGCCTGGGCTACCTGATCCGCTTCGGGCCGTGCCAGGATTGCTCCAAACGCCGCAGTTGCACCTACCGCAGGCTGTTCACCACTGGCGCGAACCGCTCGGCGCAGGTGCTGATCTTGACGAGCTGGCACCTGTGTCGGCCCGACCTGTGGGGGCTCAAGGCCCTCAAGGACCGGCCGCTGGTCATCCTCGACGAGGACGCGCTCAGCGCGCTCGCCGCGCCGGTGGAGCTGACGCTCGAGCGCCTCCAGCGCTTCATCGAGAACATCGAGCCGCTGCGCGAGGCGATCGAGGACGGCGATGAGCCCGAAGATGCGGAGGCTGCCCGCGCGCTGGTCGATATCTTCCGCCGCGCGGCCGAGGACGTGCTTCGCACCTGCGCCACCGCCGGTCGCGGGATCTGGCTCGCCTCGGAGCTGATCTTCGATCAAATCGACGCCGGGCGCGACCGGCCGCTGCTGGAGGACCGCGACGCGTTCTGGCTGCTGGTCCGCAGCGCCTACGCCGCGGCGCGTCGCCGCACCGCGCTGCCGAACATGCTCGCCGACCTGTGCGAGCTGCTGCTCGAGCCGCGGGCGGTGCACGTGTCCACCGGTGCCTGCCGCTGGACGCGCCACGCGCCGATCCCGGGCAATCGGCAGGTCCTGATGCTCGATGCCACCGCCGAGCCGACGGTCGTCGAAGGCATCCTCGGCCGTCCGGTCGAGCGCATCGACACACCGCCGGTCGAGCAGCGGGCCACCATCTACCAGGTCATGGACAAGATCGCCACCCGTGCCGGCAACCGCAAGGACCTGGCCAGCGAGCGGAGTTGGACGCTCAGGCTCGCTACCGAGATCGCGCGCAAGCACGTCGGGCAGAGGCTGCTGTGCGTCACGTTCAAGCAGGACGAGCAGCAGCTCGCCGACCTGCTCCAGCGCGAGCACGGCGACGCCACCGTCATCCATTACGGCGCCCTGCGCGGGCTCAACGCCTTCGCCGGTTACGAAGCCGGGCTGATCATCGGCCGACCCATGCCCAACGAGGCGCAACTCCAACTGCTGGCCGTGGCCGCCTTCGGTCGCGACGCGCTCGACGACAAGCTCCAGGCCCCGCCGCTGACCTGGCAGTTCCACAGCCACGAGATCGGGCCCGACACCTGGACCGTCCGCTGCCAGCAGTACGAGGATCCGCGCTGGCAGGCGGTGTGGCGCCATGTGGTCACCGGTGAGCTGGCGCAGGCCGTCGGCCGGCTGCGCCCGCTGACCAATGACGCAACGGTCTACGTCGTGAGCAACGAGCCGCTGCCCGCGGCGCTGGACGTGACCGCGGTCTACGCCGCCGAGCTCTTCCCCACCATGGCCGGGTCGAGCCGGCGCAGCGACTTCCAGCAGCGCGTCCGGCAGTACGCCAAAAACATGGAAAGCCTGGCCGCGGCCGGCACGGAGCCGACCAACCGCGCCGTGTGTGCCAAGATGGGTATCAAGGAGTGCAACGGCTTTCGCTATCGCAAGTTAGCGAAATCAGCGCCACGGCCGCCGTAGTCACAGAGACCGCCGGACCCAGGTTTTTCCAAGTTTTCAAATTGCTGTAAATGCTGGCGTTACGCCAAAAATCGGCGATTTTGGGCGGGAGTGTTTCACTTAGCCTTTAGATATATAAGGCTAAGTGAAACACTCGGGCCGTTTTTCCAAGTTTTGAGCCCGCGGCCCTCCGGCCGCCCCGCCAGCGCCGCCGCTCCATACGTCCGGTCATCCGTTCCCGGCACGGGCTTGTGCCCGGGTCATCACCCCGCCCACCACCCCCTCATCCGAAAGGACCACGCCATGATCGATCTCGATCGCGCGACCCCTGCGCCCGCCTGGCTCGCCCGGCGCCGCCGCACCGAGTGCCTGCTCTGCGGTGAGCCCACGAGCTACACCAGCGTCTACCTGCCCGGGCCGGCCTCGGCCGTGGCCCCGCCGCCGGGTAAGGGACGCATGATCATCTACTCGCTGTGCCGGGGCTGCGCCGAGCACCTCGACACGCTCGCCCCGGTCATCGAGGCGAAGATCGAGAAAGAACTGCGCGATGCCCGGGTCGTCTGAGGTGTCGAACAGGCCGCCCCAAACGTTCAACACCACCCACGCCCGGACGGCAGACGCCGGGCACGGGTATCACCACACCTTCGTCTGCACGAGGAACATCCGATGAACGTGAACTGGACTGAGGTAAACGATCTGGACGCCAAGCTGCTCGCGCGCGTGGATCTCACGCCGCTGCCCGATCTGATCGCCGGCGATGAGGAACTGGCCGCAGCGGTCGAGCAGCACGATGCCGATCTCGCTGAATTGAAGGATCGCTTCAGTCAACTGACCGAGCAGCGCCGTTCCATGGCGGACGACGACGCTCCCGGCGACATTCGTCGCCGAATTCATGGCCATCACCTGATCATGGCAACCTGGGACCTGCTGGCGAGCCTCCACGAACTGTTGGACGTGCGCCGAGACCTCCTGCGCCGCATGCAGGCCCGTCTTGCCGCCGAGGTGTCGGACCTGGCACAGCGCCGCCACGAACGGCTCAAAGCGGCGGCGTCCGGGTCCGACGACGACGATCCCTTTGCCGATCTGAGCGATCAGATTGCAGCACGGGAACCGGCCCTTCGTCGCCTGTGTGCGATGCGACGCAGGGCCGGCATCGACCAGCGGATGGTGATGGCGCGACGTGAGGAAGCCCACAGCTTGCACCATCGCTGAATCGCGGCGACCGCACACCCCACCGCGTCGCCACAGTTGGCCCTGGTTGGCCCCGTGTCGCGTCCGAGGCTGAAGGGCGACGCCGAGCCCGCCGGCGTCTGCTCGCCCACAGAGGCGAACGTAACCCTAACAGAAGCGATGCCTGTGTTAGGCATGGGTCCTCCCGGGCCCGAAAAGCCTCTCGATACCGCGGGGAACAGTCGCGTTCTGAGACAGAGTTTGTTGCGCACGTGACGCAAATGCGGCCGTGACGCGCGATGGATCGTCCCGCGGCCG
>SKPT01000454.1 GCA_007119405.1 Phycisphaeraceae bacterium | reverse complement strand
CCGCCCCTTCGACCAAGGCCGCCTGAGCGGTCTGTTGAAGGGGCTTGAGGCGACCGTCGCCCGGTCTTCCGATCTTGAAAGAACTGCTCGGATCGACGCTGAGTATTTCCAGAAGCGTTTCCTGCGCTCTGCGGCACTGATTGAACGCTGGGACCGAGATCACGTTGCCGCCCTGACGCACGTTTCAGACGGCAACCACTTCTCGATCAGCGAGCATTTCGTCGAGGACGGGGTGTCGGCCGGCGCGGATGTCGAGGGTGGGGTGGTCGACGATGGTGGGCTTGACGTAGCGGCCTCGGACGGCGCGGCGGGCGAAGCAGGCCAGGGCGTCGAGCTCGGCGACCAGCTCGCCGAAGGCGTGAAGCGCGTCGCTGTGGCGGCGGGCGAGCTCGCACAGCTCGGCGAAGAGCGCCTGCTCGCGGGTGACGGCGCGGGCGTCGGCGGAGAGGACCTTCTGCTCGTAGTCCTTGAGCTCGGCGGTGATGAAGCGTTCGGCGTTCTTGAGCGTCTGCTTGCGTGTCCAGGCGTCGGGGGCCTTGTCGCGGTTGGCGGCCGAGAGCTCGATGTAGTAGCCGAAGACCTTGTTGTAGCCGAGCTTGATGGCGGTGATGCCGGTGTCGTCGATGAGCTGCTTCTGGTAGCGGGCGAGCCAGTCGTGGCTGTCGCGCTGCAGGGCGCGGCATTCGTCGAGCTGGGCGTCGTGGCCGTCGCGGATGAGCCCGCCTTCGCGCAGGTGGGCGGGCGGGTCGTCGACGCAGGCGTCGCCGATGCGCGTGGCGAGCTGCTGGAGCGATTCGCTCAGCGCGGCTGCCCGCTCGTGATACGTCGCGACGCTCGGCCGCTCGGCGAGCAGGTGCTCGATGGCGGCGATCTGGGCGGCGCTGGTGCCCAGCGCGACGAGGTCGCGCGGCAGGGCGCGGCGGACGGCCAGCCGGCCGGCGATGCGCTGGACGTCCTGGACGTTGTCCAGCGCGGTGCGCAGCTCGTCAAGGAAGCGGCTGTCGTGGACGAGGGCCTCGACGACGCGCTGGCGCTGCTCGATGGGCTCGCGGCAGGCGAGCGGGTAGCAGAGCCAGTGGCGCAGGCGTCGCTTGCCCATGGCGGTGACGCAGCCGCGGAAGACGCCGAGCAGCGAGCCTTCGACGCTGGCGGTGCGGAGGGTGCGTTCAACCTCGAGGCTGCGCAGGGACGTCTGGTCGATGACGAGGTGGGCGCTGCGGGTGAAGCGGCGCGGGGGGCGGAGGTGGGGCAGGGATTTCGGATTTCGGATTTCGGATTTCGAATTTGCTGAGGCGGTGGCGGTGGCGGGGGGGGCGTCGGGGTTGTCGTGGGCTCTGGCGGTGGCTTGGGTTTCGAGCAGGTAGTGGACGATGGCGCCGGCGGGGGCGAGGGCGGGCTCGTTGTCGTCGAAGCCGAAGCCGGCGAGCTGGGCGACGTTGAACTGCCGACGGAGGACGTCGGCGGCCTCGTCGGGTCGCATCTGCCAGGCCGGCCGGGGGGTCAGGGCGCAGCCGAGGGCCTGGGCGAATTCGGCGACGCGGGGCGGGGGCTCGCCGGTGGCGGTCTCGCAGTAGAGCAGCTCGGTGGCGCCGAGGCGGGCGAGCTCGTCGCGTGCCCCGGCGGGGTCGAGCTCGGCGACGTGGAAGTCGCCCGTGCTCAGCTCGGCCCAGGCGAGGGCGGCGTGGTCGTCGCGGTGGAAGACGATGGCGGCGAGGGGGTTTTCGCGGGCCTCGTCGAGCAGGGCCTCGTCCGTGAGCGTGCCGGGGGTGACGACGCGCGTCACGTCGCGCTCGACCACCCCCTTAGCCTGGGCGGCGTCCTCGATCTGGTCGCACACGGCGACGCGGTAGCCGGCCTGGATCATGCGGCGGAGGTAGTTTTCGACGCTGTGGTGGGGCACGCCGGCCATGGGCACGCCCTCGGTGCGCTGGGTCAGGGCGACGCCGAGGACCTTGTGGGCGAGCTGGGCGTCGTCGTCGAACATCTCGTAGAAGTCGCCCATGCGGAAGAAGAGCACGCAGCCGGGGTGCTGCTGCTTGAAGCGGTGGTACTGCCGCATGGCAGGGGTTTGGCGGGGGTCGGACGCCATGGCGACAATGTATCGGAAAGGCACGGAGGCACGAAGGCAGGGCGGCAGGGAGGTCGTAAGGCAGGAAGCGGAGAGGCGTTGGCGGCGGCAGTCTGAACCCCCTCCCTCCGGGAGGGGGCAGGGGGAGGGTGGCCGCGACGGCCGGGGGTGTGGGTGATGGCGGGCGTCGCCGATGATCGGGCGCACCCTCCCCCAACCCCTCCCGGAGGGAGGGCGGTCGGAGCACATCGCCCGCTGCTTCGTGCGTCGGTGCCTTCATGCCTTTGCCCTTACACTTGCCCCATGGCCCAGCTCTTTGACACGCACGTCCCGGCTCCGGCGCCGGTGGGCTACGCGCACGTGGCGCTGGAGCAGGGGATCGACGCGGCGCCGGCGGGGCTGACGTACGCGGTGCCGGCGGCGCTGGCGGACCTGGCGGTGGGTCAGCGCGTGCGCGTGCCGCTGGGGCGGGGCAATCGGCCGGTGGCGGGCTACGTGGTGGAGCTGCTGGCGGAGACGGAGCATGACCCGGCGAAGGTCAAGCCAATCCTGGAGCGCGACCCGCGGGCGCTGTCGCTGCCGGGCGACCTGGTGGAGCTGGCGCGGTGGATCGCGTCGTACTACTGCTGCCCGCTGGGGATCGTGCTGGCGAGCATGGTTCCCGCGGCGGTCAAGCGCGGCACGGGGACGGTCACGCAGACGCTGGTGGGTCTGCCCGAGGCGAGCGGTCGGCCGGCCGAGGCGTGCGGCGCGAAGCCGCCGACGGCTTTGCAGCAGCGGGTGCTCGAGGCCGCGGCGAAGCGACGGGCCGAAGGGTCTGCCTTCACGCCCATCAAGGAGCTGGCGGACCTGGCCGGGGCGCGCAGCGTCTCGCCGGTCAAGCAACTGATCGACAAGGGCCTGCTCGCGGCGCGTCAGCAGCAGACGGTCGGCGACACGCTTGACCTGAAGGCGCAGCAGCAGCCGACGCTGATCCCGGCGGTGCTCAGCGACGACCAGAGCAAGGCGCTGGCGCATCTGATCGGGCACATCAACGACGGCTTCGGCGTGCATCTGCTGCACGGGGTGACGGGCTCGGGCAAGACGGAGGTGTACCTGCGGCTGATCGAGCAGGTGCACGCCGCGGACGCGGCGGGTTCGGGCTCGGCGCCCCCGGGCGTGATCGTGCTGGTGCCGGAGATCGCGTTGACGCCGCAGACGGTGGGGCGGTTCGTCGGGCGGTTCGACGGCGTGGCGGTGCTTCACTCGGGGTTGACGGCGAGCCAGCGGCATGCCCAGTGGCGGCGCATCCGGGCGGGCGAGGCGAACATCGTGGTCGGGGCGCGTTCGGCGATCTTCGCGCCGCTGGCCCGGCCGCGGCTGATCATCGTCGACGAGGAGCAGGAGTCGAGCTACAAGCAGGACCAGGCGCCGCGGTATCACGGGCGTGACGTGGCGATCCGCCGAGGCCAGCAGCACGACATCGCGGTGGTGCTGGGCAGCGCGACGCCGTCGCTGGAGTCGTACCACCGGGCGCGGGCCGGTGGGCGTTATCACCTGGTGACGATGCCCAGCCGCGTGCCGGGCATGGGCCAGCCGCGGGTCGAGATCGTGGACATGACCGCCGAGCGGCGCAAGCGTTACCAGATGACGGGCAAGGCGGGGGTGCACCTGCTGAGCCTGCGCATGGAGCTGGTGCTGCGGCAGGCGCTGGAGGCGGGCAGCCAGGCGATGCTGCTGCTGAACCGGCGGGGCTACGCGAACTACATCGCGTGCCCGGATCAGCGGTGCGGGTGGGTGATGCGCTGCGCGCATTGCGACACGACGATGGTGTATCACCGCGACAGGCGCGTGGCGACGGGGGGGATGCTGCGCTGTCATCACTGCGAGGCGGAGCAACTGCTGCCGGAGCTGTGCCCGGCGTGCAGCAGGAAGGTGAGTGTGTTCGGGCTGGGGACGCAGCGGGTGGAGGAGGAGCTGGCGAGCAAGTTCGCGGGCGCCCGCGTCGCCCGGCTGGACTCCGACGCGATGCGCACCGGCAGCGACTACCAGCAGACGCTCGACGCCTTCCGGGGCCGGGAGATCGACGTGCTGCTGGGCACGCAGATGATCGCCAAGGGGCTGGACTTTCCCGACGTGGGGCTGGTG
>SKPT01000025.1 GCA_007119405.1 Phycisphaeraceae bacterium | reverse complement strand
GCTAGGGGTTAGGGGTTGGGGTGGGCGGGGTGGGCGGGGTGGGTGTTGGGGGGCCGGCGCGCGAAGCAGATGATAGCCCGGTAACGCCCGTCCTGAGCGAGTCCGCGAGCGAAGGGCGGGATTTCCCGGGGATCATCCCCGTTAGCTTACCCCCTGGCCTGGCCGTCGTCGCCGAGGTAGACCCAGGGCTTGCCGTCGCCGCGCCAGTGGCCGGCGCGGACGGTGCCGACGAACAGGTCGTGGTCGCCCTCGACGTCGAGGTGGCAGGTCAGCTCGCACTCGAAGTGGGCGAAGCAGTGGGCGAGCAGCGGCAGGCCGGGCAGCTTGCTTTCGCGCAGCTCGAAGCCGAGGAACGGGTCCTCGCCGGGGTCGAACTCGCGGCTGAACTTTCGCAGCAGCAGGCGGTCGTCCTCGCCGAGCTGGCACAGGCCGAACTGCCGCGACTCGCTGATCAGGGGCATGATGGGCGTGCCCTTGGCGACGGCGAGACAGAGCATGGGCGGCTGATCGCAGACGCGCTGGACGAGGCTGGTGACGAGGCCGGCACGCCGCTCCTCGTGCCGGGCGGTCAGGACGAACAGGCCCGCCGGGATCCAGGACAGGGCCGCGGGCAGGTCCTGCTGCGGTCGTTGCTCCCCCGCCCGCTTGCGCGGGTTGGCCGAACTGCTCATGTTTCGCTGCCCTCCGGCTACAACTCCCTGCTTGCCAGGCCTGCCGCCGCCCGCCCCTGGTGACGCCGCGTCCGGCCACGGCGATGCAGCGTCTTGCCTACACTTGCCCCTATGTCCCACCTGGGTGTGATGTTCGACCTCGACGGCACACTGGCCGATACCCTCGCCGATATTGCCGCCGCGAGCAACTTTGCCCTCGCCGAGCTGGGCCACGACCCGCTGCCGGAGCACCGCTATCGCCGCCTGGCGGGGCAGGGGCTGGCCTACCTGGTGCGCCACGCGCTGGGCCCGACCCACGCCGAGCAGGCGCCCGAGGCGGCCCGGCTGATCAAGGCCTACCACGCCGAGCACCTGGCCCACCGCACCCGGCTGTTCCCCGGTATCGGCGATTTGCTCGACGAACTGGCCGCCCGGGAGCTGAAACTGGCGGTGCTCAGCAACAAGCCGCACGATACGGTCTGCCGAATCGCCTCAACCGCGCTGAGTGGCTGGCCGTTCCAGGCCGTGCAGGGCGACGAGCCCGGCAAGCCGCTCAAGCCCGACCCCGCGGCGGCCCTGGCGATCGCCTATGAGCTGGCAATCCCCGCCGATCACTGGCTTTACGTCGGCGACACCGCCGCCGACATGCTCACCGGCACGGGCGCGGGCATGTTCACGGTCGGCGTGACCTGGGGCTTCCGCGACGAGGCGGAGCTGCGCGAGCACGGGGCCGACGCGATCATCCACGAGCCCGGCGAGCTGCTGGAACACGTCGCGCGGTGAGGGCCGCCACGCCTCTGCCCGAACCCGGCTCCGCGCCCTCACCGTGCTGGCGTATGCACCCCTGGTTGCTCCGCCTGTCCGGCCCGCTCGCGGGTGACGAAGCGCCAGGCGTTGAACAGGGGCAGGGCGAGCGGGCGGACCAGCCGCTGGGCCCGGGCGACGCGGCGGCGGTAGGCGGCCACCTCGTCGGCGAAGGTGGGGCCGGCCTGGGCGACGCGCCGCTCAAACAGCTCGCAGGCGAAGCGGTGCAGCTCGATGTCCAGGGCGTTGAGCTCGACGATGCGCCGCCGCGTCGGCTCGTCGACCTCCTCCATGGCCAGGCGGCGCTGCGTGACGTTGCCGGTGACGTAGGTCGCCGGCCGCCAGCCCAGGGCGCGAAACAGCAGGCAGACCGACTCGTCGAAGCGCTCGACCAGGCCGAAGAAGAAGACCTCCTCGGCCAACCGCTGTTTGGCGGTCTCGAGATGGTGCGGCTGGCACTGGCCCAGCGGCACGTCCAGGATGTCGCCCTGCTCGCCGGCGAGGTAGCGGACGTGGGCGTTGTCGATCCACCAGACGCGGTGGACGTCGTCATGCTCGAGAAATTCGCTCAGCGGCATGTCGGCGGGGATCCGGCCCATCTGCTTGCGGAAGCTGTAGACCGAGAGCACGCGGCTGGTCGGCTCGCGGAGCATGGTCATGTAGCGGGCGGGGCGAGGCAGCGACCCGTGCAGGCCGAAGCCCGCGTGGGCCTCGAAGAAGCGGATGCGGGCCTTGGCGCGGTCGCTCAGGGCGTCGATGCGCCCCAGCCGCCGGCGGTAGTTGCCCACGTTGTAGAGCCCGAGCGTCTGGCTGTGGTGCAGCAGGTTGGTCGGCGGGCGCAGCAGCAGGCGCAGCTTGATCATCCGGCTGAGCGTCGTGCCCGCGTTCTTGGGAATGTGCAGGTGGATGAGGATCGGCTCGGGCATGGCCGTATTGTCGGCCCCGGCCTGCGGACTGCCAACTTCACCGCGAAGGGGAAGGGTGTGAGAAGGGTGCTGTGTGTTGCGGCCATCCACTGTTGATCGCACACAGCAGCCGTCGGCGCGCTGTGTGCCCCCCCGAAATGACTTCTCACACATGCTCTCAGGTCGCCGCCTCCGCGGGCTGGGCGGGCAGGTCCGCCAGGGCGGTGTCCAGGGTCTGCTGGGGCAGGTCGAAGTTGTCGATCTCGCCCTTGAGGTAGCGGTCGTAGCTGCCCAGATCGAAGTGGCCGTGGCCGGAGAGGCCGAAGACGATGCACTTCTGCTCGCCGGTGTCCTTGCAGCGGTTGGCCTCGGCGATGGCGGCGTGGATGGCGTGGGAGGCCTCGGGCGCCGGGCAGATGCCCTCGGTGCGGGCGAAGAGCACCGCCGAGGCGAAGGCGTCGAGCTGCTGGACGGCGACGGCCTCGAGCAGGCCGCGGTGGCGCAGGGCGGAGACGAGCGGGCTCATGCCGTGGTAGCGCAGGCCGCCGGCGTGGATGCCCGCGGGCATGAAGCCGTGGCCGAGGCTGTACATGCGGGTCATGGGGGCGAGGCCGATGGCGTCGCCGTAGTCGTAGACGTACTTGCCGCGGGTCAGCGTCGGGCAGGCGCTGGGCTCGACGGCGACGAGGCGCGGGCCCCGGCCGGCCATGACCTGCTCGACGAAGGGGAAGACGAGCCCGGCGAGGTTGGAGCCGCCGCCGGCGCAGCCGATGATGACGTCGGGGGTCTCGTCGACGAGCTTGAGCTGCTTCTGCGTCTCGAGGCCGATGACGCTCTGGTGGAGGACGACGTGGTTGAGCACGCTGCCGAGGGTGTAGTTGGTGTCGTCGTGGGAGGCGGCGTCCTCGACGGCTTCGCTGATCGCCAGGCCCAGGGAGCCGGAGGACTCGGGGTCCTTCTCCAGCGCCGCGCGGCCGGTGGCGGTGTCGGGCGAGGGCGAAGCGACGACGTCGGCGCCCCAGAGCTGCATGAGCGAGCGGCGGTAGGGCTTCTGCTCGTAGCTGACCCTGACCATGTAGACCTTGCACGCCAGGCCTTCGAGCAGCGAACAGGCGAAGGCGAGGCTCGAGCCCCACTGCCCGGCCCCGGTTTCGGTGGCCAGGCGCGTGATGCCGGCGATCTTGTTGTAGTAGGCCTGCGCGACGGCGGTGTTGGGCTTGTGCGAGCCGGCGGGGCTGACGGCCTCGTTCTTGTAGTAGATGCGGGCCGGCGTGCCCAGGTGCTTCTCCAGCGACAGGGCGCGGATCAGCGGCGTCGGCCGCCAGAGCGAGAGCATCTCGCGCACCGGGTCGGGGATGGCGATCCACTTCTCAATGGAGAACTCCTGCTCGATCAGCGCCGGGGCGAAGAGCGGGCGCAGGTCGTCGGGCGCGAGCGCTTCGCCGGTGCCGGGGTGGCGGTAGGCGTCGACCCCCTCGGGGATTTCGGCGGAGAGGTTGTACCAGGCGTGGGGGATCTCGGCGGTGGGCAGGAGGATGCGGTGCTCTTGCACGGTGGGGCGCTCCGGTGCGGGTTATTCGGACCGGAATATACCACAACCGCGGGCGCGCCGAGCGCGCGCACGCCGCTTGCGGCTTCGCGAAACGGTGCAACAACCAACCGCGCGCACGCCGCTTGCGGCTTCGCGGAAGGGTTCGAAAAACAGTGCGCGCAGGGATGTGCCGGACGCCTCGCGAAGCCGCAAGCGGCTGGGGCGGTGGCGGCCGCGGTGGTGGCGGGGGTGGTGGGATCAGTCCTTCAGCGCGAGGATCGTGCCGCGCTTGGACGCCTCCATCGCGGTGAGAATGACG
>SKPT01000194.1 GCA_007119405.1 Phycisphaeraceae bacterium | reverse complement strand
GTCTTCGGCCTTGCCAGTGTCGAGCGGCGTTGCGGACACATAACCCGGATCGCACTGACAAGCTCCGCGGACTCCGCTTGTCAGTGGCACCCCGTAAACTGTGCCGCATCGCAACGCCTGCTTTACGGAATTCCCCATGCCCATCATCCGCAAGCGCGCCAAGGACACGCTCACCGCCGTCGAGATGGACGAGGGCGACGTGCTCGAGTTCACTCGGCTCGACGGCAGCGTCGCGCGCCTCGAGCTGCTCGCCACCGAGGCCGAGGTGATCCGCACCACGCTCAAGGAGCTGGGCACGCCCGAGCCCGGCGGGCGCACCGACTTCCAGTTCCGCGCCCGGGTGCGCGTCGACGGCGACGAGCACACGCTCGAGCGCGAGGTCTCGACGCAGCGCAGCTTCTACGAGCCGTGGGAGATCGCCGGGCTTCGCATCTGGTTCGACGTCGCCGACCGCATTTTTGATTTCCTCCACGAGACGCACGCCCCCTGCCGGACCAACCGCGTGCCGCGCGGCAAGCGCACGGGCGAGCACTTCCACGCCCGCTTCGCGCTCCAGGACGCCGCGGCCACGAGCATCTGCCCCGAGCCGCTGCACCCGTGGTGCCCGTTGCCCGAGGGCGGGCTCAAGATCGAGCAGTGCTACCGCGGCGAGGACTGCTGGCTGGGCGCGTATGACGGGGCGTCGGCGCACGGCGGGCTGGACATCAATCACCCCGCCGGCACGCCGCTGTGGGCACCGCTGGACATCGACGACCACTTCTACTTCGACAGCGTCGAGATGGGCCACAACAACAACCGCTGGCGCGGGATCAGGCATTGGCCCAACGGCGCGGTGTGGATCCTCCAGGCCCATCACATGACGCGGCTGACGGTGCCCGAGCATGAGCCGATCGCCAAGGGCCAGCAGTTCGCCGAGGGCGCGGGCGTGCTGTCGGGTGCGGCCGAGCACAGCCACTTCAACTTCGCCATCCACGACGAGGGCGAGACGGTGCTGCTGGATCCGTGGATCCTGTTCTGGCAGATGTACAGGGACCGAGCGTGAGGCGATTGGCGATTGCCGATTGTTCCTGTTAGCCGTCGGCTTCAGGCGACACGGGTGCTCACACCCGCCGGCGATCTTAAGCCTGCCACCGACCATGCACTTCAATCACCAATCGACAATCGCCAATCGCCAATCCTCCTATAATCCCGCCCATGGACGCCGCCAAGCGCATCGAGCAACTGCGCTCCGAGATTCGTCGCCACGATCATCTTTATTACGTCGAGGCGAAACCGGAGCTTTCCGATCGCGACTACGACCGCCTGCTGCGCGAGCTCCAGGACCTGGAGGCGGCGCACCCGGAGCTGGTCACGCCGGACTCACCCACGCAGCGTGTCGGCGGCGAGCCGATCGCCGGCTTCGAGACCGTCGCGCACTCCCGGCCGATGCTCTCGATCGACAACACCTACGACCAGGCGGAGCTGCGGGCGTGGTACGACCGCGTGATGAAGGGCCTGGGCAGAAGCGCCGCCAAGGTCGAGACGCCTGCGCCTGAGCCGGGCGGGCTGTTCGCCGACGCGGACGACTACGCGCACGAGCAGGACGCGGTCGGCTTCGTGCTGGAGCCGAAGATCGACGGCGTGGCGGTATCGCTGCGCTACGAGGCGGGGCAGCTCACCGTCGCGGCGACGCGTGGCGACGGGCGGCGCGGCGACGACATCACCCACGCGGTGCGCACCATCCGGGCGATTCCGCTGCGCCTGCACGCCGACGACGTGCCCGACGTGCTGGAGGTGCGTGGCGAGATCTACATGACGCAGGCCGAGTTCCAGCGCCTTAACGAGAAGCGCGAAGCCGACGGGCACGAGCGTTTCGCCAACCCGCGTAACGCCACGGCCGGGACGCTCAAGCAGCTCGACCCGCGCGTGATCGCCCAGCGTCGCCTGGCGTTTTACGCCCACGGCCGCGGCGCGATCGACCCGGAGCACGTCGACCGGCACAGCGATCTGCTCAAGGCGCTGTCCCGCTGGGGCGTGCCGGTGAACCCGCACACGACGTTCGCGACGAGCTTCGAGGACATCTGGCGAGCGATCGAGGACTTCGAGGCGAAGCGTGGCGGGCTGGGCTATCAGGTTGACGGCATCGTGGTGAAGGTGGATCGCTACGAGCAGCAGGAGGAGCTGGGCTACACGTCGCGCTCGCCCCGCTGGTGTATCGCGTTCAAGTACGAGGCGGAGCAGGCGACGACGCGGGTGCTGAGCATCGACTGGCAGGTGGGCAAGACGGGCAAGCTCACGCCGGCGGTGACGATGGAGCCGGTGTTCCTCGCGGGCACGACGGTGCGGCACGCGTCGCTGCACAACCCGGACGAGGTCGAGCGTAAGGATGTGCGCGTGGGCGACGCGGTGGTCATCGAGAAGGCGGGTGACATCATCCCGCAGGTGGTGCGCGTGGTGAAGGAGAATCGCCCGCGCGGCACGCGCAAGGTCAAAGCGCCGACGCATTGCCCGAGCTGCGGCGAGCAGGTCATGCGCGTCGAGGGCGAGGTCGACGTGCGCTGCGTCAACCCCGACTGCCCGGCGCAGTTCCGCGAGAAGATGATCCACTTCGCCGGCCGCGGGCAGATGGACATCGACGGCCTGGGCGAGAAGGTCATCGACCAGCTCATCGAGGCGGGGCTGCTCGGCTCGTTCCGCGACCTGTACGCGCTGCACGAGAAGCGCGACGAGCTGGTCGAGCTCGAGCGCATGGGCGAGAAGAAGGTGGACAACCTCATCAAGGCGATCGAGGACAGCAAGCAGCGCGGGCTGTCGCGCGTGCTCGCGGGCCTGAGCATCCGCCACATCGGCGCCCGGGCGGCGGAGATCGTGGCCGGGCACTTCGGCGACATCGACGCGCTGGGCGCGGCGGACGAGGAAACAATCGCCGACATCCCCGACATCGGGCCGATTTCCGCGGCGTCGCTCTACCAGTTCCTGCACAGCGACGCGGGGCAGCACGTCATCGAAGAGCTGCGCGACGCGGGGGTCAAGCTGAGCGAGGATCGACGGGCCGCGCCCGCCGTCGACTCGCCGCTGGCGGGCAAGACCGTCGTCCTCACCGGCACGCTGGAAAACTACACCCGCCCGGAGCTGACTGAGAGGCTCGAGCGCCTCGGGGCTAAGGTCACGTCGAACGTGTCGAAGAACACCGACGTTGTCATCGCCGGCGAGTCGGCGGGCAGCAAGCTGGACAAGGCGCAGAAGCTTGGCGTCGAGGTGTGGGATGAGGGGCGACTGACTGAGGCGCTCAACGCATAGTTGACGCCTCTTATCCATTCGTAGCGGCTAGGGTGCCACTGGAGGATTTCTCACGAACGCGAGCGAACGGTGTGTTTGGGGTGCCACACAGCATGCCGAAGGCTGCTGTGTGCGGAACACCATTGAGGTTCGCACACAGCACCCTGTCGGGATGCTGTGTGGCACCCGGTTCCGGGATTCGGCGCTCAACGACTCGATGCTTGGCGAGAAATTCCCACTGACAAGCGGGGGCCGCGGAGCTTGTCAGTGCCGGTGGACGTCCCGGATCCATCCGCCACCCGGCACTGACAAGGCCGAAGAGGGCCTTGTCATTGGCACCCGCAATGAATGGATGGGCGCGCTGTGGCCGGTCACACCCGTTTGGGCAGCTCCTTGTCCACCTCCGGAAAATACCGCCTTATCAGCGAGCAGTCGAAGCGTGGCAGGATCGCCGAGGCGGGTTCGCGGTCGAGCAGGAACTCGAACGCGGCGCGGACGACGTTGGACGGCGCGACGCGCCCGCGCGACCAGAGGTCGTAGTCGGACCAGCTCAGCGTCACGTCGTACTCGTGCGTGCGCCCGCCGTCGAAGACGCGCACCTCGTACGACCATCGCCGCTCGCTTTCGGTCTCCTGGCCTATTTCGATCTCAGGCATGGGAAAAGTCACGGATGGAACCACCGATGCATGATGATGCATCATGATAACGGATTGCATCGCGTGGTGCGGTGGGGGCGCGACGCTGCCGTAGGGTGGGTAGAGCGGAGCGAACCCCACCAGGTTTGTCGAGCATCCACGACGGTCGCGGTGGGTTTCGCTGCGCTCTACCCACCCTACATGCGCGCCTGAGATTGAAGCGGCATGCCCATCATCATGCATCACCATGCATCGGTGGTTCCCCCTTCTTCCCATCCGTGTGCATCCGTGTGCATCGGTGGTTTCCACCGGCTCTCACCATTGGTCGAG
>SKPT01000307.1 GCA_007119405.1 Phycisphaeraceae bacterium | reverse complement strand
AGTTGGAAGTGCCGAAATGCCATCACGCATAGGATAAACGCAACGTGACGTTCATAAAACCCTGAACCTCAACTGGGTGATGCGGGCTGGTGGGTTTCGCTTCGCTCTACCCACCCTACCTCCGGCGACGGTGGAGCTAGGTGCGGCCGCGGCACCGGCGGGCAGGTCGCCAGTAGCGCCCGATCGGCACGAGGCGTGTTGCCAGCTACTGCGCCACCGTCACGGCGATCTTGCCCAGGGTGCGGCGCGTTTCCTGCTGGCGATGGGCGTCGGCGAGCTCGTCGAGCTTGAAGCGGTGGCTGACGTGGGGGGTGAGCTTGCCGGCTTCAACGAGCTCCTTGACGGTTTCGAGGATCTGGCCCTGCGAGCCGGGGTGGGTGTTGAAGATCGTCGGGGCGCTCATGAACTCCAGGGCGATGGTAATGTCGCGGAGGAAGTAGTCGGCGATGGGCGCGTCGCGGGGTGGGCCGAGGATGGTGACGAGTCGGCCATGCACGGCGAGGCAGGCGAGCGACTGGTTGAAGACCCGGCCGCCGACGTTGTCCATCACGACGGGACAGCCGCGGCCGTCGGTCAGCTCCATGACGCGCGCGGGCACGTCCTCGTCGGCGTGGTTGATCACCTCGTCGGCACCGAGCGCGCGGCACAGGGCGATGCTCTGGTCGCGGCTGGCGGTGGCGATGACGCGGGCGCCGGCGACGCGGGCGAGCTGGATGGCGATGTGGCCGACGCCACCGGCGCCGGCCTGGATGAGCACGGTCTCGCCGTGATGCAGGTGGGCGCGCTTGTGCAGGGCCTCGAAGGCGGTGATGCTGACCAGCGGCAGCGTGGCGGCGTCGGCGTCGTCGAGGTTGCCCGGCTTGTGGGCGCAGGTGCGGGCGTCGACGGCAACCAGCTCCGCGTTGGCGCCCGGGCGGCCGATGCTCGGCGAGGCGATGATGCGGTCCCCGGGCTTGAAGGCCTCGACCGCCGGGCCGACGTCGCGGACGGTGCCGCAGACGTCGTAGCCCAGGATCACCGGCGGCTGGTGCACGTCGCGCAGGTTGCTGTGGCGGATCTTGCAGTCGACCGGGTTCACCGCCGTGGCGGCGACCTCCACGAGCAGGTCGTGGTCGCGCAGCTCGGGCTCGGGCACGTCGGCGGGCACGAGCACGTCGGGGGGGCCGAACGCGCGGGCGATCATGGCACGCATGGGCGGAACTCCGGACCGGTGTCGCGCGCCCGAGTGTAGGGCGCCGGGGCCGGCCGTGCACCGGGCCGGGCCGGGTGCGAAAGTGGGGGAGCCGACCGGCGCCGGGGGCGTTAGAATGGGCGTGGACCCGGATTCACCTACGCCAGATTGGAGAGACCACGATGCCCAGTGAACAGATCGGCGCGCAGATGTTCACCCTGCGCGACCATTGCAAGATGCCGGCCGACATCGCCAGCACGCTCAAGAGGCTCAGGGAGATGGGGTTCGAGACGATCCAGGCCTCGGCGGCGGGGTTCAACGACATCTCGGCCGAGGAGCTGCGCAAGATCCTCGACGACCACGGCATGACCTGCGCCGCGACGCACAAGTCGCTGGACTGGCTGGGCGACGTCAGCCAGGCCGTGGAATGGCACAAGACGGTCGGCTGCGAGCTGACGGCCATCGGGGGCTTCGGCGCGGGCAAGGACGGCGCGGCCAGGGAGCAGTGGCAGGGCTTTATCAAGCAGTACAACGAGCTGGCGCCCAAGCTTGCGGCCAAGGGGCTGAAGCTGGGCTACCACAACCACTCGCACGAGCTCTCGCCCTTCGGCCTGGCCCAGGACCCGGCCCGGATCGACCCGCACGACTGCCCCATGCAGTTGCTCGTGGATCAGACCGACCCGTCGGTCTGGTTCGAGATCGACACCTACTGGATCGCCCACGGCGGGGGCGACCCGGCGGCGTGGATCGACAAGGTGGCGGGGCGGATTCCGGCGGTGCACGTCAAGGACATGACGATCACGCCGGGACGCGAGCAGAAGATGTGCGAGGTCGGGCGGGGCAACCTCAACTGGCCGCGCATCATCGAGGCGTGCCGCAACGCCGGCGTGCAGTACTACCTGATCGAGCGTGACAGCGGGGACGTGGATCCGTTCGAGAGCCTGAAGATCAGCCTGGAGAATCTCAAGGCGATGGGCGTGGGCGAAGCGGCGGCGGTGTGAGGCGCGTCGCGAGCGAGGCTCCCGAGCGAGGCCGGCCGGCTTTACGTCGGCGTCGGCGGCGGTATCATCAGGGTTGTCCCGGGCGACCAGCGCGTCCGCGTAGCTCAATTGGACAGAGCGTCGGCCTCCGGAGCCGAAGGTTGGAAGTTCGAATCTTCCCGCGGACACTTGACTTACGGCATCTCACCCAATGCCTGCTACCCCCAAGACTACCCCCTGGCCCTACCCCGACATCGTTCGCATGACCGCCCACGCGCCCTCCGGACAGTGGCGCAAGCGACACGGCGGGCGGGATTACTACTTCGGCTCGCTGAGCGACCCTGACGGAGCTCTGGCCCGCTGGCGGGTCGAATGGCCCCGGATCACCCGAGGGCTGCCCAGGGAGGCTGTACGGCCGGCTAACGGCAGCCTGACGGTGCAGCAGATGTGCGAGCAGTTCCTGCAAACGAAGCTGGCCCAGCACCGTCGCCACGAGCTCGCATGGCCCAGCTTCGTGGAGTACCGCTACACGGCCAAGAAGCTGACCAACTGCTGGGGCCTGCGCCGTGCCGTCAGCACCCTCAACCCGGTCGACTTCCTGGACCTGCTCAACGCCGTCGCTCATCTGGGCCCGGAGGCT
This sequence comes from Phycisphaeraceae bacterium, assembly GCA_007119405.1. Next base: position 1,441 of record SKPT01000307.1, on the reverse strand, counting down.
CGCAAGGGCGTCGTCACCAAGACCCGCGGCATTTTCCGCTGGGCATGGGAGCACCGCCTGACCCCCGAGCCGGTCAACCATGGGCCTGACTTCCGCCCACCGCCGGCAAAGGCTCGTCGCCTGGCCAAGCGACAGGCCGGTGAGCGGATGTTCGAGGCGAAGCAGATCCACCAAGTCTTGAAGCTGGCCGATCCTCAGATGCGAGCTCTGATCCTCCTGGGCATCAATGGTGGCTTTGGCAACAACGACGCTGCTCAGTTGCCCGTGTCGGCTGTGGATCTGCGAGGTGGTTGGCTTCAGTACGACCGCACGAAGACTGAGTCGTACCGCCGCGTGCCGCTGTGGCAGGCGACCGTGCGAGCGATCAAAGTGATCGCCCCTGGTGATGGTCTGTTGTTCCTGAATCAGCGAGGCCAGCCGTTTGTGCGACGAGGCACCAACGAGATCAGCAAGAGGATGACGGAGTTGCTCGATGCCGCCGGCATCGCAGGCCGCGGGTTCTATGACCTTCGGCGCACCTTCGCCACCGTCGCCGCCGAGGAGAGCGATACCCATGCCAGCAAGATCATCATGGGGCATGTGGTGGAAGGCGTGCATGAAGGGTACGTCCAGAGATTTCCGGATGAGCGGTTACTGAAGGTCACGAACCACGTCCATGCGTGGCTGTATCCGCAGGGGAAGCGGAAACAGAGTTGAGGCAATTATTGCCTCCCATGTACTGACGCCAACCACACGGCCAGCATCGCCGCCACGATGGCGAACAGCCACCAGCGAAGGTTACTGCCCATCGTCGCCTTCCTTCGACTCACGCTCATTCTCCCGGCACGAACGCACCACCACCCTCCACTCCCTACGCGCCTTCGCCATCTCCCTGTCAGCGATGCGCCCCCACATCCACATGCCGAGACACACCTCCGCGACCAGCGCCAGAAGGATGATTGAAAGCCAGAAATTGCTCACTCCCCACCTCCCTTCCCAGCCTCACGCTCGGCGGCGTCGGCGAGTTTGCGAATGCGCTCGATGGCGTGGACATATCCCTTCATCTGTTCTTCAATGTGGGGGCCGTCAAATGGCGTCAGTGAAGGGGTTGTGTCCAACGTATTCGCCGCCTCCCTCAGCACCGCCCCCCGCTCGCTCGTGGGCGTCGGGGTGGGCTTGTTGCGCTCGTAGTGCTTCCAGCACGCGGTGACGGCGTCATCTCGCTTCGTGTAAAGCCCCGCCCCAAGATCGTTCGCAGCCGTGCCGTCGTCGAAGATGTAGTAGGCGTGGCAGCCCCGGTTCGTCTTTTCTGCCAGCCACCGGTCGCCGTGGTCGCGCACCCGATATCCCTCCGGCGGCACGCTGGGCTGGGGAGTCGCCTGCTCCCCCTCCTGCTGGGCGTCTGCCTCAGTGGGGGTGGCGAGGGCTTGATCGGCGATTGCCAGCACCTCCGCCGTACTGT
>SKPT01000516.1 GCA_007119405.1 Phycisphaeraceae bacterium | reverse complement strand
CCGCCGGCTGTGCCGGCAGCGGAACTCGGCGGTTTCATCTCTGAGAATTGACGGCTCACCCCCGCCGGCGACTGCCTGTCGAGAGGACGTGGACATCCGGCGATCTGTAATCGCGGCTGTATCGATTTCGGATTGCGGCGAAGGCGAGTACCGCCGGCAACTCTATTGCAGTCGATCGGTTGCGTCCACCAGGTAATGGGTAAACCAATCCCGTGCGTACCGGGCGACCAGTTCGAGTGTGCCTAGCTCCTCGAACAGATGCGACGCGCTGGGGATAATCGAAATCTGGCAGGTTGCCTGCATCTGCTGTGACGCGTCGCGATTGAGGGCGATGACTTGCGGATCACGTTCGCCGACCAGCAGCAGCGTGGGCGCCTGCACGTCTGGGAGCGCCTCGCCCGCCAGGTCGGGCCGACCGCCGCGGGACACCACGGCGCCGACGCGTTGCGGTCGGTATGCGGCGGCGATCAGCGCAGCCGCGGCACCGGTGCTGGCGCCGAACAGGCCGAGGCGCATGGTCTTCGTCTGCTCTTGCTCCGCCACCCAGTCGATCGTGCCGATGGTTCGTCGGCTGAGCATCTCGATATCAAAACGATGCTGGGCAGTGCGTTCATCAATGCGTTGCTCTTCCGGGGTCAACAGGTCGAACAGCAGCGTGCCCAGCCCGGTTTCATTGAGCGAGCGGGCGACCTGCTGGTTGCGCGGGCTGAACCGGCTGCTGCCACTTCCGTGAACAAACAGGACAATCGCCCGGCAGTTCAGCGGAAGGGCCAGGTTGCCATAGAGGGTCAGGCCTTCCAGATTGATCGCCAGTTCCTGCTGTTGATGTGTGGTTGTTCGCACCATGTCTCGTGCCTCGATCGTGACGGCGGGTTGTTCGTGAACCGCGATTCATTACTCGGCCTTGCGCAGTGTCTGCGATTGCCACGCCTGGTCGAGCAACGCGCGCACTTCGTCGTCCGTGGTTTGTTCGTACTGCGTATACCATTGACCAACGCTGACGAACCATTCCGGGATCGCTGGGCAAATCACCTCATCCACCAGCGGTTGTAGATCGGTGATCGCTTCGCGCGACGCCACCGGCACGGCAATGATCACGCTGGCAGGCTGTTGCTGCTTCACCGCGTTGACCGCCGCCCGCATGGTCGACCCGGTCGCCACGCCGTCGTCCACGAGAAAGACACAGCGGGAGGCCAGGTTGGGGGGCGGTCGTTCACCCCGGTAGAGGCGGTTGCGGCGTTCCAGTTCGCGTTGTTCCGCCCGGACAGTTGCTTCGATGGCTGCCTGGGAAACGCCTGTCCCAACGACCACAGCCTGGTTCAGCACGCGCACGCCGCCGGTGGCGATCGCGCCCATGGCCAGTTCCGGCTGACCCGGCACACCGATCTTGCGGACGATGAGCACGTCCATCGGCGCCTTCAGCAGGCGCGCCATTTCGTACGCCACGGGCACGCCGCCGCGTGGCAAACCCAGAATGAGCAGGTCATCGCGGTCACGATACGGCCGGGCCGCCTCGGCGAGGACTCGCCCGGCTTCCACACGGTCGGCATAGGGCAGGCGTGGATGGCTCATATCGACATGAAAGCCCGTTCCGAGTCCAAAGTCATCCCGGGGGATCACCTGAACGGGTGACTTATTTCGTGCTTTGAGCGACCGATGACCATTACGCCGCTGCCTAGCCCTTGATCACCCCCAGCGGCCGCAGGCGGGCGACCTTCTTCGAGAGGCCCGCACGCTCGACCACATCGACCACCACGTCCACGTCCTTGTAGGCGGCCGGCTGCTCTTCGGCCAAGCCGCGCCAGCCCCGGGCTCGGGCGACGACGCCCGCCTCCGCCAGCTCGCGCTCGATCTGTCGCCCCTGGGCTGCCTGCACCGCTTTCGTACGGCTCATCGCCCGCCCGGCGCCGTGGCAGGTCGAGCCGAAGCTCCGCTGCATGCTTCCCGGCTGACCGACCAGTACCCAGCTTGCCCGGCCCATGTCGCCGGGGATCAGCACCGGCTGGCCGATCCTGCGGTAGGCGTCCGGCAGTTCCGGATGACCCGGCGGAAAGGCGCGCGTGGCCCCCTTGCGATGCACCCACACGAGCTTGCTCGCCCCGTCCACCCGGTGCTGTTCCGGCTTGGCAATGTTGTGCGCCACATCGTAGACCAGTTGCATGTCGAGCGTCGGCCACGGCTTTCGAAGCACGTGCGCGAACGCCTCGCGGGTCAGGTGCATGAGCATCTGCCGATTGCACCAGGCAAAGTTCGCCGCGGCCCTCATCGCCCCGAGGTAGTGCTGGCCCGGTTCGCTGTGGATGGGTGCGCAGGCGAGCTGACGGTCGGGTAGTTTGATGCCATAGCGCTCGGGCACGCCGCGCAACATGTGCAGCGCATCCTGGCAGACCTGATAGCCCAGCCCGCGCGAGCCGGAGTGGATCGTCACGCACACCATGCCTTCCTTCAAGCCCATGGCCTCGGCGGCGTCCGGGTCGACGATCCGCTCGACCGTCTGCACTTCCAGGAAATGGTTGCCACCGCCGAGTGTGCCGCACTGGCGCTCGCCACGTAGCAGCGCCCGCTCGGAGATCCACTCGGGCTCGGCGTCTTGCAGGCATCCGCCGGCTTCGGTGAAGGCGATGTCGCGTTCGAGGCCGTAGCCCTGCTCGACGAGCACGCGCGGGCCATGTCGCATCAAGCGTTTGAGCATGGCGGCGTCGAAGCGGAACCGGCCTTCGTGGCCCGGGCCGGTGGGGATGTCGCGAAACAGTTGGGCGACGAGTTGCTTGATGTGCGGCTGAATGTCGGCGACATGAAGGTTGGTGCGGATGAGGCGAACGCCGCAGTTGATGTCGTAACCGACGCCACCGGGCGAGATCACGCCGCCTTGCTCGGCATCCACCGCCGCCACCCCACCGATGCAAAAGCCGTAGCCCCAGTGGATGTCGGGCATGGCCAGGCTGGCCGTCTGGATGCCGGGCAGGTGCGCGACGTTGGCGACCTGATCCACCGCTTTGTCGGCGAGGATCACCTCCAGTTGGTCACGGCGGGCGAACACGAGCCCGTCCACGCGCATGCCTGGCTGCGCTGTCCGGGGCAGCCGCCAGCAGTAGTCGTCCACGCGCTCAAGCGGTCCGACACGGATCGGCTGCGGGGGCATGGGGACTCCTTCTTCCATCGGCCGACGGGCCCGCGCGGCGGCTCAGATGTCGAGAATGACTTCCGCCCGCCAGCCATTGCCCGCCCGTTCCAGCTTCAGTTCATGGTAGGTCACGGCCTTGATCTCGTAGCCGAGCCGATGTCGCGAGGTGTCCAGCGGCTCGCCCGTTCCCTGAGCCTGCAGCGAATACGCCGCGTCATCCACCTGCACACGGAAGCGGCTGAGCACGATCCGCTGGGTTTCAAAGAGAAACACCAGCTCCGTCAACCAGTCGCACAGCAGATCCGCCAGGCTGTCGCTGCGTAGCTCGATCGCCAGCGTTTGGCTCGCCCGCCCGTCAGCCACGTTCGGCACGATCAACTCGAACAACCCCCGCCCGGCCTCGGCGAACAGGTCGTTCAGCGTCGTCGCCTCGACCCGCAATCCCACGTCGGCGGTATGCTCGATCCGCTCGTACATCGTCATCCACCCGCCTCGGCCCGGGCGACCTGCTGACGCACCGCCAGCACACTGTCCGGATTGACCGAGATCGAGTCGATCCCGGCTTCGACAAGGAAGCGGGCGAATTCGGAGTGGTCGCTGGGCGCCTGGCCGCAGATGCCCACCGGTCGACCGTGCTCGTGGGCGACCTGGATGAGTTGGCGGATCAGCGTGGTGATCGCCGGGTGACGTTCATCGAACAGGGGCGCAAGGTCGGCCGAGTCGCGATCGACGCCCAATGCAAGTTGGGTCAGATCGTTGCTGCCGATGGAGAAGCCGTCGAAGCGCTGCGCGAACTCGGACGCCAGCGTGATGTTGGATGGGATCTCCGCCATGACATACACCTGGAAGCCGTGCTCCCCGCGTCGCAGGCCTTCTTCCGCCATCACCGCAAGCACCTTGTCGGCTTCTTCGGGGGTGCGGCAGAACGGGACCATAGCGATGATGTTGGTCAACCCCAGCACCTCGCGGGCGCGCTTGATGGCCTGGCATTCCAGCGCGAAGCCATCGCGGTAGCGTGGGCTGTAGTACCGGCTGGCTCCGCGGAAGCCGAGCATGGGATTGGCTTCATACGGTTCAAACTGTCGGCCGCCGATGAGGTTGGCATATTCGTTGGTCTTGAAGT
>SKPT01000172.1 GCA_007119405.1 Phycisphaeraceae bacterium | reverse complement strand
CTCGAGACCAAGGAGAGTCGGCATGATTAACCAACTCCCGGATCACCAGGTTGCGACGGTCCAGTGTGCGGACGCGGATGAAGTCTTTCTCTGTTGCGACTGCCTGGGATGGTTTTCGATGAACCGCGTCGACGACGCGCAGTGGCGGCTGGTCCTGCAACTGCAACCGGGAGAACACCATATTCGCTATTACGTCAGATGCGGCAGGGCCACCCGTTGGCTCGGTGCCGAGCAGGTCGTCATCCTGGCGGCGCCGGTGAGCGAGGCCGCGGAGACCGGGACGACGTCAGCGTCCTACACGCCCGCGCCATGACGCTTGATCGCGTGCGGGTTCGGAGGCGCGTTCGGCTTGCCGCGGGCCAACTTCGCGTCGGCGAGCTTGCGTGGGTCACATCGGAGCCTTCCTACGGCCGAGTCAGAGACGACGAGCCGTCGCGGCCGATCCGAGAACACCCTGGCCTGGGTCTGTCCGTCTTAGCCGTCCGTGGCGGTTCTCTGATCCTGAAAACCCGGCGACACGTCGGTCCGCAGGGGACTCGCCAACGATTCCTGGGCGCCCTCGTCGATGCTTTGCGTCGTGGCTGGCGGTGACGCGAACAGTTCCGGCTGAGGCGTCACGGATGGCACGGCTTCCCAGGCCAGGAAGGCGAAGATCCCGGCGGGGGCGAGAAGGCTGAGGTGGGTGGTGAATGCGCCTGCCATGGCGTGGTTCTCATCTCAGGGCGGGGGAGGCGGTGGAATAGGCTACTGTCGCGTGATCAGCGTGATCTGCTCGATGTGAACCCAGGCCTGGCGGGGCAGATCGCGTGCTCCGGCACGGCCCGGATCAACCTGGATCTCGATCCATCGACCATTGCGATCGACCTGCAGCACGCGCGCTTCCACCGGGCCATAGGGGCCGAAGGCGACGATCACGTCGCGGTCGCGGCGCAGCCGCTCCGGCCGCAGATCGGTGGGCAGATTGGACAGGCTGCCGACATGCGGCTGAGCGGTCAGGGGCGCGTCCGACGCCCAGCCGATGAGCAGGCCTGCAACCAGCGCCAGGGGCGTCGAGAGAGATTTCATGCTCATCACGGTAAGGCTCCACTGCCCCACGCGCTGAGTCGCGCCGGTGGGGCGGTCCTTACACCGAAAAAGCCATGTCACCTGTAAGGATGCTCCCTCGGCCGCCACCCATGAGGCAGGGGAGGCTGTGCGCGATCAGATGGAGGATCATGCGGACGGCGGGTCTGCTGGCTCGCATTGGAGCGATGTGACATGCACATCCACAAGCGTTGGGTGCTCGTGCTGGCGGTGACGGGCGGGCAGCTCCTGTGCCTGGCGACCGGGCTGGTGTGGTTCACCCACTGGCTGGAGGCGAGTGGATCGAGGCTGGTGCGTGAGCAGGTGCTGGCGGACAATCGCCTGGTGGCGGCCCAGATGGCGGTGCTGATCGAGGAGATCGGCATCACGGATCCGCGGCCGGAGACGCCAGACTGGCAGCGATTGCAGGGGATGCTCGAGCGCATCCGCCTGCCGCACGACGGCTTTCTGTGCGTCGTCGACGCCCGGGACGGCCGCCTGCTCGGCCACCCGGAGCTGCGCGATGACCCGTCGTTGAGGCAGCGGCGTCACGGGGCGACGCGCCTGGAGGGCCCGGGCCTGGGCCGACGCATCATGGAGGCCGTGGATGAATATGAGAGCATGGGCGGCTGGGCGCAGATGCCGGACGGGACGCACCTGATCGGTGTCCAGAGCATGCCGGAGCTGGGCATTCAGATCGTGGCCCATCAGCGCGATGCCGGGGTCCAGCGGGCCGTGGCGACGCTCATCCAGCCGGTGCGCTATGGTGGGGCCGTGCTGGTGGGGCTGCTGGTGCTCGGATCGCTGGCGGTGACATTTCTCGTGGTCCGGCGATATGAAGATCGCCTGGCGAACGTGAACAACCAACTCGAGTCACTGGTGGAGCAGCGTACGGCCTCGCTGCTGAAGACGCGTGATGCGGTGATCTTCGGCCTGGCGAAGCTGGCGGAGTCGCGCGATGACGAGACGGGCGAGCACCTGGATCGCATCCACGCCTACGTCGGCATCCTGGCCCAGGAACTGCGGCGCAGCGGAGCGGATCTCGACGCCGCGCAGTGCCGGTTGATGGCGCTGACTTCTTCGCTGCACGACATCGGCAAGGTGGGCATCTCGGATGAGATTCTGCGCAAGCCCGGCCGATTCACCCCGGCCGAGCATGCACGGATTCAGCGTCACACGACGATCGGCGGCGACACGCTGATCGCGATCAAGCAGCACCTGGGCGAGGACGACTTCCTCGAAATGGCATGCCAGGTCGCGCTGGCCCATCACGAGCGGTGGGACGGGCAGGGGTACCCGTTCGGCCTGGCGGGCGAAGATATCCCGTTGGCGGCGCGGGTCGTCGCCGTCGCCGACGTCTACGACGCCCTGACCAGCCGGCGTGTCTACAAGCAGGCGATGGCCCACGAGCAGGCCTGTCACATCATCCGCGAGGCCAGCGGCAGCCAGTTCGATCCGGCGGTGGTCGCGGCGTTCGAGCGTGTCGAGGGCCGCTTCAGGCAGATCGCGGAATCGGGCTCGCCACGAGCGGTGACGGTCGCCGCCGCGGATGATTGACCGGGCGGTCATCCGCCGACGTCGGGGTTGCCGCCCCAGCGCGGGGCGATGTGGACCGGGTCGTCCTCACGGGCGGCACGCGCCTGCTCGGCGGCGGCTTCGGCCAGGTCCTCGGCGGTGAGGCGCGGCCAATCCTTCGGCGGGTCCATGTCCTGCCCCGGGCGCAGGACGTGGGCGCGATCGTAGCGATCCTTGACCCGGCCCCAGGTCGTCTGCGACCAGTGCTCGTGATCGATCAGCGGCAGGGGCGTGTAGAGCATCAGGCCCGAGACGGCCCGGCCGGTGCCGGGATACCAGAGGCTTTCCGTCTCGCGGTCCCAGAGGATGAACATGTTCATCCCGTCCCAGATGTCGGGGTCGGCGTAGGTGTAGCCGCTGAGGGCGAAGGTGAACGTGTGGCCGGCGATCCGGCGGTCATACACGGCGCCGAGGTCGGCGAGAATGCAGTAGGCGGCGAAAACGGGCACATCGTTGACCACGTCGTTGACCACCTCGTGACGGATCAGCAGCTCGATCGGATAGACGCGCACCTCGTCGCCGAGCTCGAGCACCAGCACGCGGTCATCGTCGGCCAGCCAGTCATCGGCCTGGTCGAGCAGGTCGAACCGCGGCTCGATCAGTGCCGGGAATCGCTCGCGGCCGATGCCGTGGTGAAGCTTGGCGGGGTCCAGCCGGAACTCGCTGATGTCAAAATGCCAGGACTCATCGTCCCCGCCCCAGAGGTAGCGGCCGTCAGAGCGCTCGATCACCCGCTCGCGCTGCTGTTGGTCGATGGGGGCGAACGCCTGCGACCAGTCGCTCTGGGTGGCGTAGTAATAGTCCGGGCTGAGATGCACCCACAAAAAGTGAACCAGCAGCAGACCGAAGGCGACGTGGTACATGATCCACAGCCGCCGGCGGCCGGCGGTGTCGGGGAGGCGGACGAAGCGATTGGCCATGGCTGGCTCCTGCACCGAGACGCACGTCTGGGAGTGGGTCGGCGGTCGCGACGGGCCCTTACAGCCGCCCGGCCGGGGTGAGGCAGACCCGCAGATTTTTCCGTTCGGCCCGTAAGGCGCGAGGGCCGGGCCACGACGAATCAGGTGAGCCTGGCCGACGTTCGGCCGCTCCTTCTCGTCGGAAGGCCCGCGGTATGCCCCCAACTGCGGGCTTTCCTTTGGCGATCGCGATGAACGGCCGTTCATATGAACACCGGAGCCGGCGATGGGCGAGACAGCGGGCCTTGCGGCGTGCGCGCCGAAACTGCGGGTGCTGGCCGAGCCGACGCGGCTGCGGATCATCGAGCGGCTGATGCGCGGGCCTGCGCGGCCGCGAGCCGGAGCGCTGAGCGCGGCCGGATTCTCTCGTCGCGGGTGTAAGCAACCCGCCACCGGTGGCGACCAATCCGGCGAATCCTCTTTGCTGGAGGTTGGTCATGGCCAAAAAACTGCTTGCGTTCGCCGGGCTCGGTCTGGCGCTGGTCGTGCTGACGGTGAGCGTGATCCAGCACCGGCACCTGCTGGTCGACCCCGACGTACCGGCCGCGGGCGCCGGTTTCGGTGGAGCGCCAACGAGCAGGCCGGCCGCGGGCGACGCCACGCTCAGGCAGTTCGACCTGACCGGCCTGACCATCCCACGCGACGAGATCATGCGCGGCG
>SKPT01000314.1 GCA_007119405.1 Phycisphaeraceae bacterium | reverse complement strand
ATAAACTTATGTGTCACCGGTTTATTTTCAACTGCATAAGCTATGTTGATGATCGTTTCTACATTATTTACCACAACACCAATTTGCGTCGGGAAACCGCCGGGCGGGATACGCTTACCGGTCACCTCGTAAACGAGAACGTATTCATCACCGGCGGGATATACATCTTCCATTATGAAGATATCCATACCTTCCCGCGATGCAAGGGGTTCGAGGATCCGTGCGATGTCTTTGTTCTTGCTTTTCAATGCTATTGTGATGCGGCGTGCACCGGTAACATCCCGCATAATGCGCAGACCTTCGATGAAACGCTCCTTTTCCCGTATCATGCTCTCCCGGTCTTTATAGAGAAGGGGTTCGCATTCGACACCGTTTGCGATTATATATTCGGCATCCGACTCGAGTTTTTTATACGCCGGAAAACCCCCGCCCCCGGTACCGGTAACGCCGGCTTGTTTTATCTTTTGCAATATGGTCTGCTTATCCATCCGGATTGCTGCAAGAAATGCGTAAAAATGATTTTAAATTTTATAAGATAAACGGTATTTCCTGAATATTCAATGTAACTATATTTGCGGTCTTTTGAAATACCGTGATGATAATTCCGCCGTTACTTGTTCTCCACCTTTTCTTTCATATCCAGATAGTTGACATCGTTCGAATAGATGCGCTTGTAGTGCCGCAGGGCATTCTTTTTATCGCCGGTCTTTTCTTAGGATGCGGCAAGGTTGTAGTGGATCTCCTTGAGGATGTCGTCAAGTTTTCGTTTGTTGAGAGACGGAATCACAAGTTCACAATACATTTTAACACAGTGGTCGCAGAGTGTTATGATTTTCCTTTGCGTGCTCTGCGTTTATAAGAACTCTTAAGCCCTGAAGGGGCGCTATCAACAGCGCAGGGTGAAGCCTTGCGATTCAACGACGAACCCCCATAATAACAAGCCCTGTAAGGGCGGAATCACGGTCCCATAATGATTTTTCAATAATGCTCCTCCAGAACTTAACTATTTCATTTCACCCACCCTCCACACCCGTATCCCCATCTGTTTGCAAATTATTTCAAGCGCCGGATCGCCGATTTTGCATACGAACGTTTTTATAAGAGAGGTAGCGTTGTATTCGATGGACATCATCGTTGCTCCAACGACAACCTGACCGATAACAAATTACGGCGGGGGCGCAAATCAATATCCGCCAGAGGCAGATCAGCCTCTGGCTGAAACCAATCATTCATGCAATCATGCATTCCCTTCGGCCGCGGACTGTCTTTCGAATGTCTCCCCGCCGGGAAAATTCATTTATATCCATTTCCACTCCCGGTCCGACCAATGTGCATTCATATCTACACTCGTACAAGCAGGTTCTATAAATAATTGGATTCTTCCAACTATATCAGCGAAAGTATATTCACTTTGTAGTAGATGTTTCTTCAAAAATGATCCCCAGGATTTCTGTAGATGATCATCCTCTTTATAGGTATGGCTGAATATATATTTTCTATTTTCAATATTTGTATTCCGATTGGAGAATGTTTCTCTAAGAGCGTTATGAAGTGACTGAAGTTCAAATGAATGATTAGAGGCGAAAAAATATATATCGTAAAAATCTTTCATCCTACTGGTAGCGATACCTAAAGAAACAATAGCCTCAAATTTCTCAGCGACGGCAGAATCAATAGTATATACCTTTAGGTGCGGGGCTTCAAAATCAAGCAATGTCGGATAATCTATATCCACGGCTTCGGGATAAATCGTATCTCCAAATCCTATATCTAATTGGATACGCTGTCTTACCGTGCCAAGCACTGATAGTAATTTGACTCGCATCCCATGCATTTGATCCTGTTCTTTAATCTCTTCTGCACTTATTGACTCGGGATCAAAAGATAAACCGTCATCAAACCGTAATTTTGATATTTCTTTAATTATAGCTTTAATAATATGTATATCATTGGTTATATACTGTCCAAGGAAATCTATATCTTTTGTAGGGCGAAATCTACTTATATCATATGCACGGAAGAGGAGGGCACCTTTTAATATAAAATTTTCTGCGTATTTTGACTTCGATATCCGATATAAAAACCTTTCCTGCGCATATTGCAATAATACCGAATTAAATTCAATTGATTTTTTCCTGGAATAGTTTAACAAGCGTGCTTTGACCGACTCGGCGATATTTTTCTTTGTTTCCTTTGCCATATTTTAGACCATCGCTTTTACATACGGAAGCATCTTCTCCTTCACACCCAATTCATCTGCATATGTCATAAGCTTATTTATATCACGCCCGGATTTACTCAAGTAGTTTTTCAATGATTCCAACATGATATCCTCCCCTATTTTCTGCCGGTACCGAAATAGATCGCACAATGTCTTTTCTGTTTCATAAATTCGAAATATTCCGCTTTGAGTCTCAACATCGGTTATTCCTGTATTGTAATATGTATGCGGAAAGTAGTACACCTGAACCGGCGGATAATTAATATTCAAACCTCTCGAATTGTGCGGTACTGCAACCGTAACATAAGCAGGATTGAATGTCGTAAGGTCATAATATGAGGAAGCAGAAACCAGACAAATGACGGCTTTATTATATGCTTTGCAAACATCCACAAAACTACCGTGTTCATCCCATGGATAATCGACGAGCTTATACAGCCCGGGTTTAATCTTTTCTATTATCCCTGAGGAAAGTGCTTTGGTGACATCTCTCGGATGAATATTTTTGCTGCGCAAATCCTTCATCCGGGCATATCCCTTATTTTTTTCAAATATTTTTATGATTTTTTCCATAATTACCTGGATCAATGTGTAGGCAAATATACGAAATTTGCCTACAAAATGAACCATCTCCACATAATAAATGCTCGCCCCATAAATTATTAGGCACAACGGAGACGGATTTTACATTTATTATCGATTATCGCCTATTGATTACAGCGCACCTGATTTTATCTTTACAATGTTATTCACCCACCCTCCACACCCGTATCCCCATCTGTTTACAAATTATTTCAAATTAGTTTTTTCATATAGTTATTTTTTTTTTTCCAGGATGGTGAATCAAACTTGATATCGCCCTTTCAGGGCTTTATGAAATCAGATTCAACGACGAAACCCACACAATACCAAGCCCTGAAGGGGCGAAAGCCTAACCCCATTATTACCATTGAATTTATTCGGGATGTCGAATATCCGACGTTATCTATGCCAGTAAACCATTTCCATCGGTAATCCTTCACCATCCCGGGATGGTGACTCAGGTAATGTATTAAGTATGCCACTTGATAATCTCCCGGTCAACGCCGCTGCAAACGCATCGACGATATCGTCTCGTGAGTATTTTAATTTTTGTGAAAGTCTGATATTTATGTTTATTCTCTCATTTCCCCTCAGTATTTCCGCGCAGAACTTGCTATACCGAGCTATGACTGCCACGCGTTCCGAAAATCCCTCATCCGTACGCTTATTATGTTTCATCGCGCCCCCGCCGTTCAGTGCCCAGAATAATACCTCGGGATGGATTTCGCGTATTTTTCCTCTTGCCTCGTGATTCGATAATAGAAAGGTATCGACCTCACGGATCTTCGGGGATATCATCCACGACTGTTTGCTTAATCCTTTTCCCGTCAGCTTTTTGTTTACCGCAGATGCCTGTTTATAATTCTCCGCATAGAGTGCTTTCCGGCAGGGAACCGGATATACACTCGGAGCTCTGTAGGGTTTCAGGACGTTCCGTGCTTCGGCATCACATGCTCGTGTCCCGTTACCAGAATCCGGCAAACCGATGGGGATGTCTATGAGTAGCAGTTCTGCATCACGATTGTCGGTCCAGATGCTCCTGATCGTATCGTAAATTGACAGTGTAACGGAATCATATCCGGTTATTTTCACGGTTAACCAGCCGGAGGGACAGCCGTCTATGCCGAGGTAGGTTTTCATTGTTTATTTATTATTGACTGCTATTACGCAAAGGATTGCATCTAACCCATTCAGGTTTATCTTTTGATTTTTTAAGAAATGTTGAGGCGTTGTCCGAACTACCCCGATAGCTATGAGGGTTAAACTGTTCAAAATTAAAATACTGTTCCATTTTACTCAGCTCACTCAAACTGCGATACACCCTTCTCAACGGTCCGCGCAGGGATCACGGTCATCCCCTCAAGCCGTTCGGGATTCAGTTCTCTGTCGTTGGTGATATCACGGATGATGATCTCCTGTACCTGGCCGGGAAACGTTGCATCGACCTCCCTGAATATCT
>SKPT01000107.1 GCA_007119405.1 Phycisphaeraceae bacterium | reverse complement strand
CCTCCCCCCGCCGCGACGGCGCCGGGCTCGTCCGCGCCGCGGCCGCGGTGGAGCCGGCGGGGCACCGGCGCTAAAGTTCTACAACCGGGGGCAAGCATGAAAGGAAGGTGAAGCATGGTTGGGCGAAACATCTGGCGGCTGCGGCGGCGACCCATGGCCGAAGTTCGGTCCGACGTCGACCAGCTCCGCCGCGACCTGTCGCGCGTGCGCGACGATGTGGGCGAGCTTGTCTCGGCCCTGATTGACGCCGGGCGCGAGACGTCCGGCCAGACGACGCAGCAGGTGCGTCGGCAGGTCCAGCACCGCATCGACCGCCTCGGCGAGCAGTACCGCGCCGCCCGCACCACCGGGCAGCGGGCGATGGCCACCGCCCAGGAGCATCCGCTGGCGAGCGTGCTCACAGCCGCCTCGGTCGGGCTCGTCGTGGCCGGCGTCGTGGCCACGGTGGGCATGCTCATGCGCCGGTAGCGGTGTCCGGAACGCAAAACGGGGTGCCACTGACAAGGCCGTCCCCGGCCTTGTCAGTGCGCCACGCCGGGCAATCGCCACCGACAAGCTCCGCGGACTCCGCGTGTCGGTGGCACCCTATCCACCAAGGCACGCGCGCCCGGCTGCTCGCCGACCCATTTTCCCCGCGGCGGCGGGGGCGATATCCTGTCGCGTCTGATGCTCGAGAAGATCGACCAGCTTCAATCCGAGGCCCGCGCCGAGCTCGACGCGGTGACCGACGCCGCCGGCCTCGAGGCCTTCCGCATCAAGTACCTGGGCTCGAAAGGGGCGATCAAGCAGCTCATGGGCGAGCTCAAGCAGGTGCCCCGCGACCAGAAGCCGGCGTTCGGGCAGCGGGCCAACGCCCTGCGCCAGGAGCTGGAGCAGGCCTTTGAGGCCAAAAAGGCCGAGCTCGGCAGCGCCGCTCCCGGCCGCAGGCGCCGCGCCGCCGGCCCGCAGATCGACGTCACCGAGCCCGGCGGGGCGCCGCGCCTCGGGCGGCAGCACATCATCACCCAGACCATCGACGAGCTGGTGGAGGTCTTCGGCCGCATGGGCTTCGACGTCGCCACCGGCCCGGAGCTCGAGGACGAGCGCCACAACTTCCAGGCCCTGAACATCCCGCTGGAGCACCCGGCCCGCGACCCGGCGGACAACTTCTACCTCGACGGCCCAACCCGCGCCTCGGCGGCGCAGCGCGTCGAGGCCCGCGACGCGGTGCCGGACCTGCACCTGCTGCGCTCGCAGACCTCCACCGTGCAGATCCGCGTCATGGAGAACACCGCCCCGCCCGTGCGCGTCATCTCCACCGGCCGCGTCTACCGCCCCGACGAGCACGACGCGACGCACTACTCGATGTTCCACCAGATCGAGGGCCTGTACGTCGACCGCGACGTGTCGATGGTCGACCTCAAGACCACCCTCTACCAGTTCGCCCACGCGACCTTCGGCCCCGAGGCCGACGTCATGCTCGTCCCCAGCTACTTCCCCTTCACCGAGCCCTCGGCCGAGTTCTACGTCAAGATCAAGCTCGGCGGGCAGTGGCAGTGGATGGAACTCGGCGGCTGCGGCATGGTCGACCCCGCCGTCTTCGAAGCCGTCGGCTACGACCCCGAGCAGTGGACCGGCTTCGCGTTCGGCCTGGGCATCGAACGCATCGCCATGCGCCGCTACGACATCGCCGACATCCGCTGGCTCTTCGAGAACGACGTGCGCTTCCTGCGCCAGTTCTGACATCGCCGGGCGCCGGTGCCAGGGGTGGCGTCGTCGCGTCGTGAGGTGCCGAATCGGGTGCCACGTGAACTCTGGCTGTAGGGTGGGTAGAGCGAAGCGAAACCCACCGGTTGCGGCGGGGATCCACGGCCAGCGTGGTGGGTTTCGCTTCGCTCTACCCACCCTACATCAGCGCCGCCACGCGTGAAGTTCACGGCGTTGGGTGCCACGGCTTGTCCGCGAAGCGGCAAACCGTGCGCGCGACGGCGGAGGCACGGCTTGCCCTGCGGGTCAAGCCGTGGCACCCCACACCCGAGCCTCATCTGAATTCGTACCCGTGCCCCCGACGACGCGCGCACGCAACGCCCACGTCGCCTCACGGCGCCGGCCAACGAGAATCACCCATTGCCATGACCTGGTTCCCCCCGGCCCGGCACCCTCACGCCTCGATGCGGCTGATGCGCACCTGCACGAAATGCTGACGGTGACCCTTGTGGCGGCGGTACTTCTTGCGCCGCTTGAACTTGAAGATCTCCGTCTTCTCGCTGACGTCCTCGGCGAGGATCTCCGCCGTGACCTTGGCGCCGTCGACGAGCGGCTGGCCGATCTTCGGGCTCTCGCCGCCGACGAGCAGCACGCGGTCGAAGCTCAGCTCCACGGCGTCGGCCGGCAGCTCGCGGGCGTCCACGCGGATGACGTCGCCCTCGCTGACCTTGATCTGCGTTCCGCTGTCCTCGATGATCGCGTACATCTCGTCTGTCCCTGGGGTTGTGCCCCGCGGCCGGGGGCGGCGTCAAGCCCCGTATCATACCGCCGCCGCCGGCCGTTGCAAGCGTCCCTGCCGGGGGGTTCCGCGGGGGCCCAGGCGCGGGCATAATGGCCGCTCACAAGGAGCCCCCCATGACCCAGGCCCACGCCCCCCAGACCACCGCCGAGACCCTGAGCCCCGATCAGATCGAGCATTTTCGCCACCACGGCTTCGTCCACGTTCCCGGCATCCTCAGCCCCGACGAGGCCGACCGTTTCCGGTCCGCGGCCTTGCGGATCTACCAGTCGCGCCAGGGGCTGAGCGCCGGCGACGTGTTCGCCCAGCACGTCAACGTCTGGCGCGAGGACGAGACCATGCGCGAGCTGACGCTGCACCCCAACGTCGCCGCCGTGGCCCGCAGGCTTGCCGGCGTGCCGCTGCGCCTCTGGCACGACCAGATCCTCGTCAAGAAGCCGCACAACAACACGCCCACCGAGTTCCACCAGGATCAGCCCTACTGGCCTCACGCCGACTCGCCCAACCCGATCTCCGCGTGGATCGCCCTGTGCGACGTGCCGGTGGAGCGCGGCTGCATGTCGTTCCTGCCCGGCTCGCACCGGCGCACCGACCTCGAGCGCCAGAACCTCTCCGACCCGCGGAGCCTCTTCACCATCTGCCCCGACCTGCAATGGTCGCCGCGGGTGACGGTGCCGCTGAAGGCGGGCGACTGCACCTTCCATCACGGCCGCTGCGCCCACATGGCGGGCGCCAACGACACCGACGAGCCACGCGTCGCGCACGTGGTGATCTACATGGACGCGGCCGCGCGCTTCGACGGCAAGGAGCACGTGGTGACGAAGGAGCTGGGCCTGAAAGCGGGCGACGCACTGGACGGCGAGCTGTTTCCCGAGCTGCCGTAGGCCCCCAGAGCTCGCCGGCAGCGCGTGTCAATCGTCGTTTTCGGGCGGGGGCGGTGTGACCAGGACGGTGTAGCGTGCGGTGTGTCGCTGGCCGCGCTTCATTTCGGTGGCGCGGACGCTGCCGTCGACGAAGACGATGTTGGCGATCTGCTGCCGGCCGTGGGCGTCGGCGCGCCATGGGCCGAACCCGCTGTCGTAGAACCATTGCGCGTCGCCGGCGAGGATGACGCGGCTGTGGTTGATGCGCACCTCGGAGAGGCGGCGGGGGCTGTATTCGGTGGTGTTGGGAATGGATCGGCGCAGCAGGTTGAAGTTGGCCATGTAGCTGTTGCCGTGCCATTGGAAGCTGGTGTGGCCATGCGTCCCGCCGGGCTGGCCGATGACGCTCCAGACGCCGGTCTCGTCGGGGCAGCGGAAGACGTCGGAGGCCTCGGTGTTGACCGGGCTCTGGCCGACGTAGGGGTTGAGCGGCCGGGAATTGAACTGGAACGTGGGCGGGGCCATCGACGGATGCTTGCCGCCGTAGTACCACTGCAGGTTGTGCAGGATCTCCTCGTAGAAGGGGAACCGATCCTGATTGTCGGCGACGTAGCTGTGGAAGGCGATCCCGACCTGTCGGAGATTGGTCATGCACTGGGCGATGCGTGCCTGCCGCCGGGCCGCGGCCAGCGCGGGCAGGAGCATGCCCAGCAGCAGACTGACGATGGCGATGACGACAAGCAGCTCGACCAGGGTGAACCCCCCCGTCACACGCGCCCCCGCCCCCGCCACGCCCACGCGCGCCCCGGCCGCCGGCGTCGGGCCCCGGGCCAGGCTGTCGCCTTTCAACCTCCGCATGATGATCATTTTACCCCCGTTTGGTCGCCAGCCAAGGGCAAGTCGCGCCGCCGCGCGCCTT
>SKPT01000590.1 GCA_007119405.1 Phycisphaeraceae bacterium | reverse complement strand
GAGTGTCTGGGCGCGGGGGGTCGGCCCGAGCGCCACGGTCGCGGCGCGGCCGTCATCCTCGACCCGGATCGCGACGCCCGGCTTGTCCGTCAGCGCAATCATCGCAGTGATTCCCTGACCGCCTTGTGCGAATATCGGTCGCCCCGGGGGCCGGGTTGACCGGAGGTGCGGATAATTCGGCTGGCGGCTTTCGTCCGGCGGTGGGCTGTGGTACAAGATCGCTACCGCTTGCCCGGTTTCACACAAGGGTTTTGGCCATGATGATCTTCCGCAAGCTGATGAAGCTCCTGCGCGGCTCGGCGGCACCGTACCAGGTGTTTTTCGCGTGCATCCTGGGCTCGCTTATCGGGTTCATGCCCGGTTTCAGCCAGGCGCCGGGGCTGATCGTGGGGCTGACGCTTGTGCTGATCCTGCTCAACGCGAGCTTTTTCCTGGCCGCGCTGACGGGGCTGGCGGCCGGGCTGGTCTCGCTCGCCCTGCTGCCGGTGTCGTTCCATCTTGGCCGGGTTCTGCTGGACGGGCCGACGCAGGGGCTGTTTCAAAGCATGATCAACGCCCCGGTGCTGGCGCTGTTCGGGTTCGAGTACTACGCGGCGACGGGGGCGATCCCGCTGGCGATCGTGTTCGGGGCGCTCGTGGCGATGCTGGTGGTCAAGGGGCTGGCGCTGTTCCGGGCGCGCATGGCGGCGCTGGAGGACGGGTCGGAGCGGTACAAGCGATTCACGAGCAAGAAGTGGGTGCGGGTCGTGACGTGGATTCTCGCCGGCGGCGGGCCGAAGGCGGGTTACAAGGCGCTGCTCGAGTCAAAGGCGAAGTTCAAGCCGCTTCGGCCGCTGGGCGTGGCGGCGGTGGTGGGGGTGGTGGTGCTGGGTGTGATCGTGCAGATGTTCGCGAGCGGCCCGATTGTCACGGCCGCGGTGCAGGCGGGTCTCGAGCGTGCCAACGGGGCGACGGTGGATCTGCGTCGGGCGGAGCTGGACCTGCGTCGGGGCTCGATGGTGATCGAGGGCCTGGCGATGGCCGACCCGAACGCTCTGGACACGGACATTTTCCGGGCGGAGCGCCTCGAGGCGAGCGTTTCGGTGACGGATCTGTTGCGTAAGCGGTTGGCGCTGGACACGGTGGTGGCGCGTGAGGCTTCCTCGGGTGAGCCGAGGCGGGTGCGTGGCGCGCGGACGCGCAGCGCCCCGCGGCCGTCGCCGGCCGAGGACGAGCTTGGCGAGGACGAGAGGACGCTCGAGCACTACATCGAGGAGGCTGAGCAGTGGCGTGAGCGTCTGGCCCAGGCGCGTGGCTGGCTGGAGTATTTGATGGGCCCGGGCGAGCCGCCGAGGACGGAGGAGCAGCGGCGGACGTTGCGTGAGCGTCTGGCGCGGCGTGTCGAGGAGCTGGGGTACGCCCACGTCCGGGCCGAGCACCTGGTCACGGACGCGCCGAGTTTCCTGGTTCGCCACATGCAGGCGGCCGGCGTGCGTGTGAGTCAGCTCGAGGACGAGACGGTGGACGTCCAGGCGTGGAACGTTTCGACGCACGCGCACCTGGTCGACGAGCCGCCGCGGGTGCGGATCGAGTCGAGCCGGGGCACGGTGCTGGCGGGCCTGTCGCTGGACGGAGTGGCGGCGGGCGGCGGTGGGCGGGCGAACCGGGTGGAGCTTCGGCTGATCGGTCTGCCGGGCGATCGCGTGGGGCGTGCGTTGCGTGCGGGCGGGACGCAGCCGCTGAGCGACGGGGAGGTCGACGTTGTCAGCGAGGGGAGCTTCAGCCGGGAGGGGATCGACCTGCCGCTGCACGTGACGCTGCACGACGCGACGCTGTCGGTGCCGGGCGTGGCGCCGTATCAGGCGAGCCGGCTGGAGCTGCCGCTGGGTGTGCGTGGCCGGCTCGACGCCCCGATCATCACCCTGGACGGGCAGGAGCTGGCCGACGCCCTGCTGCGTGCCGGGGCGGATCAGCTTGCGGGTTATGTGGAGGAGGCGTACGGCAGGGCCCGCGAGCGGGTTGACGAGGAGGCGGATCGCGTGCGGCAGCGGGCCGAGCAGGAGGCCGAACGCGCCCGGGATGAAACCACGGAGCGGGCCCGGGAGCAGATCAGGCGAGGCCTGGGGGGGCTGCTCGGCGGGGAGGAGGAGGACGAGGAGGCGGTGGATTAGGCCGTGTCCGAAAGCCACAAAGCCGTGGCCACTGACAACGCCGTCGGGGGCACCTCAACAGAGTAGCGGGTACGGCGTTCGATGATCGCGGTGCCACTGGCGGCTTGCCCGCCAGTGCCCAGGCGCACCGCAGCCCATCTACCGTGAAGACGGCGTGGGTCCGGCGTGATCGAACCACCCACGCCGTACGGGCCGCCGAGCCACTGGCGGACAAGCCGCCAGTGGCACCCACCTTGCCGCGTCGCTCGTCTGCTACGAATCGGAGGTGCACCCACGCCGTTTGGTGCGGCCTTGTCGGTGGGTGAGTGTGCACCTCGAGATGGTGGCGGGCGACCTGCGAGCTTCGGTGTTGGGTGTCGCTCAACGCCGCAAGCTTCTCCGGGCAGGCGTGGTGAGCCGGCCCTAAAGACAAGCCGTGCGGCCGTGGCACCCGACGCCGTGAACTTTGCGCGTGGCGGCGCTGATGTAGGGTGGGTAGAGCGCAGCGAAACCCACGGCGATGCTCGTGGATCCACGGCAAGACTGGTGGGTTTCGCTTGGCTCTACCCACCCTGCAACCAGAGTTCACGGCGCTGCGTGGCACCCGACGACAGCTTCGTGTCCTTCGCCCCCTTCGCTTCGTCGCGGTTGCCCCTGCGCCGCTACGACGCGTCGCTCTTGGCCTCGGTCGCCTGGCCGTTGGCGTCGGCGGCGGCGGTCTCGAGCATGCGGATCGCCAGCTCGCGTTTGGGGTCGCCCGCCAGATGCAGCGTCTGCGTGGGGAAGGCGAAGTCGATGCCGGCCTCGGCGAAGCGGCGGAAGATGGCGAGGTTGACCATCTGCGCGTGCTCCATGAACGTGAAGAAGCCGCGGTCCGGATCGCGGGCGAGCTGATACCAGTAGATCGCCTGGATGTTGAGGCTGTCGCTGTTGAGCTCGTTGAACGCGACGCGCGGCGGACTCTTGTCCATGTCGAACTTGCCCTCGGCGACGATCGCCTCGTCGTTGAGCACGTCCTTGACGATCTGCACGGCCTGCTCGATTTTCTCCGGCGGCGTGTCGTAGGTGATGGTCACGTTCATGGTTCGCCGAATGGACGGCCGGGCGGTGATGTTCTCGACGTTGGAGTCGATGAACTTCATGTTGGGCACGGTGAACAGGTGGCCGTTGAGCAGGCGGATCTTGGTCGAGCGGAAGCCGATTTCCTCGACGCCGCCGAGCTGGCCGTCGAAGTTGATCCAGTCGCCGACGGCGAAGGGTTTGTCGAAGAAGACGGTCAGCGAGCCGAACAGGTTCTTGATCGAGTCCTGGGCGGCGAGCGACACCGCCAGGCCGGCGATGCCCAGGCCCGCGAGCCAGGCGGTGACGTTGAGGTCGAAGACGTTTTCGGCGACGACGAACGAGAACATGATGACGACGAAGATGCGCAGCGTTTTGCGCAGCAGCGGCACGACCATGGCGGCAGCGCCGCCGCGGTGCTCGATGGCGCGGCGCAGGGCCAGGTCGACGATGTCCACGAGGTTGAAGATGAGCCAGCCCAGGGCGAGGATGAACAGGAAGGTCAGGACGTTGTCGACGTGGCCCTGCAAGGCATCCTCGATGTGGATGAACTGCAAGCCCAGGGTCAGGCCCAGGCTCAGCACCGCCAGGCTCGCGGGGCTGGCGGCGTCATCGAAGGCGAGCGCGCGGGCGTCCCAGCCGCGCTGGTGCAGGCGGGCCCCGGCTCGGCGCAGCAGGCCGCTGGCGATCCGCCCGCCGGCGACGCCGACGAAGATGAACCCCAGCAGGATCAGCCATTGCACCAGCGAGGTCTGCTCGAAGGTGGCCCCGAGCGGGCCGGCGAGGTCGTCAATCGCCGTGGCGGGGTCGTGGATTGGCGGCAGAGGCTGGAGGCTCTCCGCCAGCAGGTCCAGTTCCGCCAGGGTTCGCGCGCTGAAGCGCCACGGGCCCGCCGGCTCGGGCGCTTCGAACACGATGCTGCCCTGCGGGTGGGTGCCGCGCTCCGCGAGGCGGTCCCACACCCAGCCGTGCTCGTGCGTCGGGAAGTAGACGTGGCGGCGAAGCTGCTCGTCGCGCACCTGCTCGGCGTCGGGCAACCGCTCCGGGTCGACCGTGCCCAGACGGTCGAGCACCGCCAGCAGCG
>SKPT01000559.1 GCA_007119405.1 Phycisphaeraceae bacterium | reverse complement strand
CGGGGGGTGATGCTGGGGTTCGGGGCGGGGGCGGCGGCGGCGGTGTGGGTCAACGGACGCGCGGTGCTGGACCGCGGGGAGGCGGGCTCGGCGCAGGCGGGGCGGGACGTGGTCGAGGCGAGCCTGTCGCGGGGATGGAACGAGCTGCTGGTGAAGCTGGCGGCGGATCGGCGGGATCGGTGGCGGTTTTACGCGGAACTGGTGGACCCGGAGACGGGCGAGGGGCTGGCTCTGGAGTCGACGGGGGATGGGCCGGGGGGGTAGGCGTTGGCTTCGCTGCTTCGGTTGGATCGGATGAACGCAGTATCGCGCATTGCCTCCGCACCTGCCGGGGCGGGTTCGTCTGCGCCGCTCGTGACCACGGGTTTCGCTACGCTCCACCCGTGGCGACATCCCGGGCGCCCCTCCGGGGCTCCATTTGCAACCCGCGCCTGGCGGTGATCCCTTTTCAAGGCAACCCGCGTCCGGCCGCGCCTATCATCAGGGGGCGGGAAAAGGAGCATTGCCATGACGCGCACCGACGGGACGGATCAGGCTCAGAACGACGTGGCCCAGGCCCAGCGCAGCCAGCGCATGCCCTTCCTCACCGACCTGGCCGAGCGTCTTGAGAAGGGCGCCCGGGCGGCCGCCGTGTTCGGCGAGCCCGTGGCCCGCGATGCGGTGACCGTCATCCCCGTCGCCCGCGCTCGCTGGGGCCTGGGCGGTGGAGCCGGGCAGGAACGCGAAGAGGACGAATCCCAATCGGGCATCGGCGGTGGCGGCGGCGTCAACGTCAGCCCCGTCGGCTACATCGAGATCCGCGACAACGAGACGCGCTTCCGCTGGATCGCCACGCCGGGCTCGATCGTCTGCGCGGTCATCGGCGGCCTCGTTGCCCTGCTGCTGGTCAAGCGCATCATGCGATGACGGGAAGCGATACCAGCCCCCCTACCCCGCCCGCCCCGCCTGCCCCTGCCGACGCGGGTCCGTCTCGGCGATGATCTCGCTGACCCCCTGCTGGTTGAAGCCCTTGAACCCGTCGTGACGCTCCAGGTTCTCCAGGTGCGAGCCGATCGCCCCGTCGCGGCGGAACCGCTCGGCCTGCTCGGCGGTGATCTGCCCGCCGGCCAGCAGCACATCGATGCGCTCGGGCCGCACCGGCCAGCGCTCGCCGTGCGTAAACGCCTGACGCAGGTAAGGCAGATCGGTGAACGGATTCATCATCCCCACCCCCGCCTGCTCCACCAACTGCCGCGCCAGCGCCGCGAAGTAGAACTGGCACTCGAGGTGGTGCATGCCCGCCTCCAGCACCGAGTCGCCGTGCAGCGCGCACCACAGCCCGACCGTGCCCAGGCTCGGCTGCGGCGGCAGCGGCTGCTGGGCGAAGTCGTTGAAGAGCTCGTCGGGCGCCAGGTCCACGTCGTTGAACGTGACGATGCCCGCCTGGGCCTGCTCCATCACCTGGGCTCCCCAGCCCGCCTCGCGCCCGGCGTAGAACCGCTCGCGGCAGGCAAAGCCCAGCTTCTCCCAGAGCGCCACGAGGGGCACGAAGTTTTCCCGCGAGCTGCGATAGGTGTGATGGTCGTGATTCGCCCAGCCGATGCCCAGCGCGTCCTGCCGCGCTTTCTGCGCCTGCGCGGCGCGGTTGCGTGCCTGCCAGTGTTCGCGCTCGGCGGCGAAGAACAGTTCGCATGCCCGGTCCCGCCCCACCGCCGCGATGGCGTCGTCGATCAGGCGCCCGGCCTCGGCGAAGCCGGCCGCATCCGAGCCGAGCTCGCGCCGGCGTGCGCGGAACGCCTCGAGCACCTGCTCGAGCGTGGCCGGGTCGTGGGTCGGGCCGGCGTCCATGCCGCGCCAGCCGTGACGCTCAAGGACGCCGACCGCGACGTTGTCGGCCTGCCACAGCAGCGCCCATCGCCGCGCGGCGCCCACCTGGCCTTGAACCGCCCGATCGAGCCGATGCGCCGCCAGGAAGTCGTCGACCGCCTCGACCTTCAGGTCGATGGCGACCTGCCCGGCCGGCAGCGCCTCGCCCAGCGCCACCGCCGGGAACAGCCCGTGGCGGTTCTCCAGCACCTGCCATGCGCCGCTTCGGCCGCGCTGCACCCATCCCGCCTGCGCCGCCGCGCGGGCGGGCGCGCCGGCCGGGGCCAGCCGGATGGTGTCGACCAGATCGGCGAATCGCACGGCCGCCTCGTCGTGCAGCCGCCGGGCGAGCGCCCGCGCCTCGGGCAGGCGATCCAGCACGCGCTCAACCATCTCATGCACCCACGCCCCGGCGTCGGGCTGCGGCCGCCAGTGAAAGGCGGACAGGGAGTCGCTCATGCCGATGATCCTCGCTCAGGCGCGAAGCCGCCCAAGCCAATCATACGCCTGGCCGGTGCTCATGTTGCGGCCTCGTCCGCCAGCAGCTTCTCGGCCATGACCCGGGCCGCCGCGGCCGCGCCGTCGTTGCCGGCAACCAGCCGCTGGGTCATCGCGCCCTGGATGAGCATCACCCACTGCTCCGCGAACGCGTCGGGGTCGGAGGCGCCGACGGCCTGGGCGAGCTCGCGGATCATCTGCCCCGCCTTGGCGTAGTGAGCCGCGGCGATCTGGTGCACCGGATCCTCCGGCAGCGGAAACTCGGCACAGGCGTTGATGTAGAGGCACCCGAGGTAGTCCGGGTCGTTGAACCACACATCGAGCACGTCGAAGATCGACAGCAACATCTTGTGTGGATCCATCCCGGCCCGCTCGCGGACCATCCGCACGAGCGTCTGCGCTTCCCACGCGCTGCGCCGCTCGATCGCGGCGATGACCAGGGCGTCCTTACTCTCGAAGTGGTTGTAGAACGTCGTCTTCGTCACGCCCACGGCGGAAATGATCTGATCCACCCCCACCGCGTGGAAGCCATAGGCGTAGAAAAAGCTCAGGGCGGTTTCGATCAGCCGTTCCCGCGTGTTCCTCGGCGTCTCGCCGTCGCCGAACAGGGCCTTGGCGGACTTGTTCGCGTGCGGCACGAGCGGCGCTGCATCTTGGGCCTTGTCGACGGCGAGCTGCTTCTTGACCATGAGTAAACCTCCGGTTGCCCTCAAGTCCATTGGTGCCACGGCTGCGATCCCTTACGCTGCGATCCTAACGGGACATGGACTGCGAGGCATCCGTACAGGAGACGACCATGACGGCTTCACACCAGCCAGGCGCCGCATCCGCCAACTCCCAGATCGATCAGGACGCGCTGCAAGGGCTGCTGCTCAAGGCGGTGAGCGACTTCGGCGGCGCGTACCACACGCCCCTGGTGGTCATCGGCGATAAGCTTGGCCTGTACAAGGCGTTGGCCGAGCATGGCCCGCTCGAGCCCGCCGCGCTGGCCAAGCAAACCGGCACAACGGAGCGTTATATCCGGGAATGGCTCAACGCCCAGGCGGCTGGCGGCTACGTGTCTTACGACGCCGACGCCGGGCGGTATTACATGACCCGCGAGCAGGCCATGCTCCTGGCCGACGAGGACAGCCCGGCGTTCGTGGGCGGCGCGTTCGGCAGCGCGCTGGCCGCCGGCCACATCACCCCCGTGCTCGAAAAAGCCTTCCGCACCGGCAAAGGGATCGGATGGGACGAGCACGACCACGGCCTGTTCTGTGCGACCGAACGATTCTTCCGGCCGCTCTACCTGCACAACCTCGTGGCCTCGTGGATCCCCGCCCTCGACGGCGTGCAGGAGAAGCTCCGTCGCGGCGCGGTCGTCGCCGACGTCGGCTGCGGGCACGGGGCGTCCACGGTCATCATGGCCCAGGCCTACCCCCACTCGCGGTTCCTGGGCTTCGACTACCACCGGCCTTCGATCGAAGCGGCGATCGAGCGCGCCGCGGAAGCGGGCGTGAGCGATCGATGCACCTTCCACGTCGCCAGCGCCAAGGACTTCCCCGCCCACAACGGCCGGGGCTACGACCTCGTCGGCCACTTCGACTGCCTGCACGACATGGGCGACCCCGCGGGCGCCGCGGCGCACGTGCGAAGGCGACTGGACGATGATGGCACATGGATGGTGATCGAGCCGTTCGCCAACGATTCCGTGCAGGACAACCTCAACCCGGTTGGCCGGGCGTTCTACTCGGTGTCGACGCTCGTCTGTACGCCCTGCTCGCTGTCCCAGGAGGTCGGCGCGGCCCTTGGGGCGCAAGCGGGTCCACGACGTCTGCGCGAGAAGATCGAACAGGGCGGGTTCACCAGGATCCGCCTGGCCGCGCAAACGCCGTTCAATCTGATCATTGAAGCCCGCGCTTGAGGGCTCGAACCAAGCGCGCCGCGGCACGGTCAAGCCGCGGCTCCCAGCCGGTGCCCCGGAACCTCATTCAGGAGATTGCCCATGGTCGTTGTCCGGAACATTTTTCGTGTGAAGTTCGGCCAGACGAAGGAAGCCACCGCGCTTTGGCGACAGGCCGTCTCGATCCTCCGCGATGCCGGGCTGGTCGACGAGGCGCGGCTGCTGACGGACGTGGCGGGCGAATCGTTCTACACGCTCGTGCTGGAGACGACGCATGATTCGCTCGCGGCCTGGGAACGGGCCATGCAGGGTTTGAAGGATCACCGCGAGTGGCAGCAGGTGTATGCGAAGATCGTCGCGGTCACCGACAGCGGTCGACGCGAGATTCTGGCGACCATTGAATGAGATCGCCTGACGAACCGGCTGCTGACGAGGCGGTGGACCAGAAAGAGCATCGCGCTTGATAAGGGCAGTTTGAGGGCAAGTCGCCGGCAAGAGATCGAGAAGCCTCCATAATCCGGGGCGGCGCCCGGGTTATGGAGGCTACCGTCAGTCAAGCGGAGAGGGCGGGATTCTTCTCCAGCCTTGATCGCTTGCGTGGACCCGGCTTGCAAAGCCTATTTATACAATCGGTTAGGGGTGTGTCAAGAGACGCTTCACAGGACGGGCCCGCCTCAAGGAGCCCCGGCGGCGCTACAAATCCGCTACAAGCCGAGGCACTCGCGGCACCGGCGGACAACGCATGGTGGGGGACAATGCCTCCGTTATTGCGTAGAGTTTGTCCGTCCACGTGGAACTGCCCCGGATCCGTGAGCAGATCGAGCACCTGCGCCGCATCGGAGCCTACTGGATCATGACTGCCGAAGCGCAGGAGTAAAGAGCCTGGCAATCGAGGACGCGATCAAGGACGACCCCGAGGCTCGCGAGGCATGGCTCAGCCGCCAACTGACGCTCGATCCGGTGGAGGAAGAGGACGAAGCCGTAGCGGTGCATTGATGTCCAAAATGAATCGTTGTTCCTGCGGTGACCTTCGCAGTGAATGCTGACAGCCAGGGTCACCATCATGCAATCGGAGCCATGGCCGTGAGCGCATCGACCGAGAACGACCCACCTGATCCAGAGCGGCCCCGCGGTAGCGACAACGCCGCATGGACGCCCGTTCGCCGCGAATTGTGGCAATGGTTCGATCAGCACGCGCCGTCGCTATGCCCGCTTTACAAAGCCGCTGTTCAGCTTGTCCACGATCCGGGGTTCCCGGCCCGCTATCACCTGATCAGCCACGCGGTTCGCGACATCATCAACGTCCTGCCTCAGGTGTTGGAAGGTGCACGCGTGCGGCCACGTATCGATTACCACCACCACGTCCGCAAGATTGCCAAGCGCTGGCCTCAGGCGAGTGTCGGCATCCAACGCGGTTCTGGGGCGGATCGTGACGAGAAACTGGCCACCGCAGATACCGTTGCCATCCCTCGGGATGCGTTCGTCGAGGTTGACACACTGGTTCGTGTGCATCTGGACCAACCGACGCAACGCCAACGGGATGCGATTTTGCTTCGGGCCTTAATGCGGGCAAACGCAGCGCCTGCAATAGTCTCGCGCCGCCTAGCCGAAGATTTCGAGGCAATCCGTAAGTGGTTCATGCGGTATGCCCACGCTCGGGCGGACGACCTGCCGTCCTTATCTGACGGCGACTTTGCCGACTACTTCGAAAGATTTGAGCGGACCTTGCATAGCTTCGTGGGTCACTTTTTTACGGGCACCAAGGAACTCGATGACATCCTTGCCAAAGCCAACCGAGATTGAGATCGATCAGGCGGTGCCCCTGCTGAGTTCTCCTCAGCACGAGCGCTATTTCTTCGACCATCTCAAGAATCCCCACTGGATTGACCCGCTGCGCCAGCGGGGCTTTTTCGATCATCCGCCGGCTGCAGAAAAGGTCGAGGGCGGGGGTGTCCGCTACCCCTCCTGGCCCGAGGCAGGCTATCTCGTGCGGATGGCTCCGCTCGCTCCGGAGGAGGTCGCCAGCATCTTTGAGGCGTTCGAGACAGACAACTGGTCCGTAGCTCGCCATGTGATCAAAGCAGCTCAAGCAATGCCCGCAGCGCAGGCGGTTCGCCTCATTCCGAAGATCATCGACTGGGTGCAAGCAGATGTGCTCTGGCACGATCTCAAGGAGATCGCCGAACTGTGCGTAAAACTTGTCGCGGAGTATCATCCGGATGGCGCGATCGACCTTGCGCTGGGCACATTTCACCTTAGGTGGACCGGGACGCGCGACAACAGGCGGACGCGCGACGAGTACTGGTATATCCGCGAGATGAACAACTCGCTGATCCCAGCGATGATTCCTGTGCGGGCCCGACCCCTCATAGAGCACCTTTTGGGTGAACTTGCAGCGGCGATCGAGGCCGACCGGTTCTGGCGAGACGATCCTGCGTACGACGCCTCGTATGTCTGGCGCCCGGCAGTCGAAGAGCACGAACAGAATCGCGATTTCGATGTGCGATCGAAACTGGTGGGCTGCATCTGCCAGGCGGCGGAGCTGGCCATCGAAAATGGATACTTGTCGTTACACGACTTGATGCAAATGCTGAGTACGTGGCCGCATTTGATTTTCAAACGAATCCGGATACATCTGATCCGTCGTTTCGCCGAGCAGGATCCGGGCTTGACGAGGCAAACGTTGATGGATCAAAGTCTGTTCGATGATACGCGGACCAAACACGAATATGCGATGTTGGCCCGTGATCGGTTCGGGATGCTGGCAGATTCAGAGCAAAGTCAATGGCTACAGCGGGCGGATGACGGGCCCCAAGATCTCGCTTCATGTTCGCAGGAAGAGCGCGAAGCACGGAAGCGGTGGTGGCGCGTCACGAAGCTGGTATGGATCCGGCCTTATCTCGAAGGCGAACGCCGAGAGTTCGTCGACCAGGCAATCGATGAGAAGGGTGAGCCTCATTTCGCATTTTTTGTGACGTACGGTAAGGTCCGCCACGTTCGACACAAGAGTCCTTTTTCGGCCGAAGAACTTTCGAACAAACCCTTTGAGGAGATCGTCGAGAGGGTCGCGACGTGGCGAATGCCGCCGGATGGTGATCCTATCGAAGGGCCGAGTTATGAGGGCTTGCGAGAGGGGTTTCGAAAGTACTGTTCCGCAAGAGCAGAGGAGGCATCCCGCCAGGCGAGGATACTGAAAAGCCGCCCAGCGCCTTATGTACGCGCCTTCCTGAACGCCATGACGCAGGCGTTGAAGGAGGGGAAGTCCATTGATCTCGATGCCGTCCTCGAACTGTGCCACTGGGTGCATGAGCAACCGGTGACGGAAGATGCCTCGGCCGACGACGAGGATCGCGAGCCGGGGTTCATCGACCGGAACTGGCAGTGGACGCGGGACGCGATCGCGGAGTTGGCTCATCAGGCATTCGAACAGAATGTGCCACTAGATCACAGAAAGGGGCTCTGGGATGCGGTTCATCCGTTGACCGAGGGATCAGATGGGTCGTACATAGTCCGCGATCTAGAGGCGCTTGACATCCGCTCTGAGAATTTTGCCGACTATACGATCAATTCGGCACAAGGCAAGGCCATGCGCTCGGTCATGGCCTACGCCCGGTGGGTCGCTAAGGCCGTGACGATGGAGCAGGGCAATCAGGAGATCGTCGGTGGGGGGTTTGAGCGGCTGCCGGAAGTGCGGGCGCTGCTGGAAAGGAAGCTGTCGTCGGCGGACTCGGGCGGGTTTGCCGCCCGGGCCATGTACGGCTGGCACGTCAGCCTGCTCTACTGGATCGATCGCGACTGGCTCGCGGAGCACGTTGCGGCCATTTTCGACCTGGGGCGTGTTGAGGAAGATCCGGCAACGGCCTACGGCTGGGCCGCGTGGAACACCTTCTTGATGAGCGTGCATCCGCACATCGAACTTTATGAGATCATGCGCGATCAGTATGCCTATGCGGTGGAGCAAGCGTCCCAATTGGAGGCCGACACACTGGACGAGAGCCAACCGTTCGCCCACCTCGGTGAGCACCTAATCGTGCTGTACGGGCGTGGCGAGCTTGGTTTCGATACGGATGACCGGATCATCCGAGGACTGCTGACGAAGGCATCGCCCCCTGTTCGGACCCATGCCATCCAATTCGTTGGGCAAACGTTAAACGACGACGAGCCGCTCCCGGCGAACGTTCGTGAACGCTTCATGGCTCTCTGGGACTGGTACTGGGCAGAAATCGGCCGATACGACGCTGCGGCCGATCCGACCAGTGCCGCGTTCGGCTGGTGGTTCGCATGCGGAAAGTTCGACAACGAGTGGTCGCTCGAACGACTGGAGCAGTTTGTCCAAGTGGTGCCGAAGCCAGAACCCGACTTCCACATTGTTGAGCGGCTCGCTCAAGTTTGCCATGTGGACCCGTTCCGCGCCACTCGAATACTGAAGCACATGATTGAAGGCGACGACGAGAATTGGCGAGTCCATGGATGGATAGACGAAGCCCGGAGGATCCTCGCCGAGGCTTTGAAGGAGGGTGGTGAGGCCAAGAACCTCGCCATGGAGGCGATCAACCAGTTGGGACGTCGAGGATTCTTCGAGTTCAGAGAGTTGACAGTCGATGTATAAGCCGGTTATGCCCACGAAGCCAGCATTTCCTGAAGCCGCTCCCGATGCCCCGCTGTGTGCGCCTTGATGGTCGGCGTTCGCAGCAGTTCCTGCACGGACTCGAGCGTGCAGGCCCGGTGCTTGGCCATGATCCAAACGAACTCGACCGTATAGTCCGGTACGAGTTTCAGCAGCGAACGGCGGGCCGACTCAATCTCCTTCTTGTCCGCTGGCTTCCACTCGGCTCCGTGGCTGACCAGCAGGTGGATCGCCCTGAGGTGGTCACGAGTCCGCGCCGTGTCCGCCTTGCGCGCGCCCCGGTTTCCGTCTAAAAATCCGCCCGATGAATTCGGGACATAGTCCCAACTCATGCTCTCGAGACACGGGCCTATGGCGGAGCAGCCGCCGTCGGCCTGGTCGTTGGGGTCCAGCCCCTTCTCGAGCAGGTGTTTGAGCACATCCACACCCTTGCCACGCGTCAGGTGGCGGACGAACTCGGCGGGGTTGGGGCCGGGCAGCTTCGACCGGATGGGTTTGAGGCTGAGAATCTCGTAGTGACCCAATAACGCCGCCAGCCCCACGGCCGACCACCGCTCATCGTCCTCATCCACTTCCTCCTCGGGTCGATCCACGCCCGGCGTAAATGGATCGGCGCCTGCCCAGAGCATCAGCGAGACCCACTTGAGGTTGCCTTCCGCGCAGTGGTGGCGGAGGGCGATGTCGGCCTGCTCCTGCAGTTCGGGCACCTGTTCTCGGCACCGCTTGTAGACCCCGACCGCGGTGCGGATGCGATTGCACAAGGCCCAGGCAAAGGGGTGGCCCGCCCGGATCTCGGCCCCGCGCTCGATGAAGAAGTTCATGATCTTAGGATCCCAGCTGCTGAAGACCCGGTGCATGTCGACCGCCTCGGGGTCGAATCCGTGCTCGACGAGCAGCTGGACGATGTCGAACCGCTTCGCCTGCAGGGCCCGGTACATCGGCGCGTCGTGCCCTTCCGGCTCCTGGGCCGCCCCGCCTTCGAGCAGCACCTGCACGAGGCTGTGGAAGCCGCGGTCGATGGCGTACTCGAGCGGGGTCTTGGGGCGCTGGCCCTTCTCTGGGGGCGGCGGCGCGTTGACGGGCCTGCCCTCGGCGATCCACGTCTGGACCTCGAACAGCCGCCCGGCCTTGCACAGCTCGATCAGCGGGGCGAGGTCCCCGTAGCTCTCCGCACGCAGGATGGCCGGCGAGGGGTCGCTCATGGTCTACCACCTGTAGCCGTAGCGGCGGGGTTCCTCCTCCTCCAGCCCTTCCTCATCGAGGATCGACGGCGGGCTGGGGCACAGCGGGTCCAGCCGGTCGGCCTGCTGGTGGGCCCACTCGATCCACTTCGCCAGCTCACTGCCCGGCTCGACGGGTCCCTCGGCCGTGTGCGCCGCCCGCACGGCCTCGATCAGCTTCCGCACCTGCCGGCTCCTGTCGTAGTTCGAGCACGAACGGCACGTGCAGCGCCGCGACGAGGATGCCCAGGTGCAGCACGCCAGCCAGGCGAATGGCCAGTTCCATGGCACGCTCCTTTCAGAGATCGACGCCGATGGCTTGCATCAGCGGGATCACGACGTCCAGCACGAACGGCGGGTGGAAGAGGATGGGCAGCGGCAGCGCCAGGAACAGCATTGTGACGAGCCAGCCTCGCCAGCCCTTGCCCGCGCCCAGGCGGCGAGCCGGGCGTGTGCGTTCGATGAGCACGCCGAGTCCCTGAAGCAGGAAGTAGAGCGTTGGCCCGCCGTAGCCGCCGCGGGCCGGCACCGATATCACCAGTTCGTGGATCAGGCCCGACACGAGAAACACGGCGAGCATGGACGCTGGTACGCCGCACCGACGATGCAAGGGTTGAAACACGAACCGGTGCACGAGGCGGTTGAACCCGTGATTCCACCGCCGGCCCCAGAACTCGCCCAGCGATTGCGCGGCGAGCGGCCGCTGCATGATCGGCTGCACCGGCACCCCTGCCCGCTGCCATGCCAGCGCGAGCAGGTCGAAGACGCCGAAGTGCAGGATGAGGATGGCGCCGATCATCCCGGCCCAGCCGGCGAGGAGCGGGTGATCGCTGAGGCGCGGCGCGAGCAGCGCGAATAGCGCTACGCCCGTCGCGATCTTGACGGTAGCCCAGGATACCGCCGGAGTCGGGGGGTCATCTGGTGATGCGGCCGGCGTCTGGAATGGCTTTGGGTCCATCCCGGGCCAGGCGAGCAGGTAGCCCAACGAAAGCCGGCGCGAGCCAAAGGGCTGGCCGTACCAGGTCAGCCACTTGCAGCCGACGTACACCGCGACCGCCAGGATCGTCATCCACACCCAGGGCTCAACCCATGGCCCCGCTGCCAACGCGGCTGCGGTGAGCACGACCAGCGGTAGCACGGCCATGATGAGCAGCGGCCTGTGCGACCCCCGGAATCCCGGAAGGGCTCGGCGTCTTGGATGCAGGGACTCGATGATCAGTTCGTGGTTCATCGCGCCACCTCCGTCTGGTCCCGATCCGGGAGAGCGGCGACATGGCCTTCGCTGGCTGCAGCAACGCCGCCATACAGATCCGCCAGTGCCGCCGGCAGATCGGGATACTCGAATGCGAAGCCCATCTCCGTCAGCCGCCGCGGCAGGCCATGGCGCGACCGCAACGCCAGCTCCGGCTCGGTGTGCATCAGCAGGCATCCCAGACGCACCGCCCACGCCGGCGCCGGTGGGCTCCACGGCCGGCGCAGCACGCGACGAAGCTCCTGCATGAACGCGCCGTTGCGCACCGGCTGCGGCGAGGTGGCGTTGTAAATGCCATTCATCGCCGGCTGCTCGATCGCCTTCTGAACGATTCGGCACAGGTCGCGCACGTGAATCCAGCTATAGAACTGCCGCCCGCTGCCGACCCGGCCGCCCAACCCCAGCTTGACGAGTCGGGCGAGCGTCGGCAGCGCCCCGCCGTCGGTGCCGAGCACGAAGCTGGCGCGCAGCAGCACCTTGCGTGCCCCACCCGCGTCGGCCTCGCTCACCGCCTGCTCCCACGCCCGTGCGACATCCGGCGAAAATCCCGGTCCCGTTGGCGAAGCCTCGTCCAATGGCTCGTCCGCGCGATCACCGTAAATCGCCAGGGTGCTGGCCTGCACCCACACGGGCGGCGGCTGGTCGCACCGCTGCATCGCCTCATCGAGGACGCGCACGGAGTCCAGGCGTGAGTGCAGAATCGCGTGTCGGTTGCGGCCGGTGTACCGGCAGTTCACGTTCCGCCCGGTCAGGTTCACGAGCGAGGCGGCGCCGGCCAATTCGGCCGCCCATCGTCCGATCGTGCGGCCATCCCACTGCACCCACCGAACACCTTCCTGCCCCTTCGATGCCGGCTCCTGCCGGCTCAGGACCGTGATCGCGTAGCCAACCTGCTGGAGGTGCCGGGCCAGGTGCGTTCCGAGAAAGCCGCTGCCACCGGCGAGGACGATGCGGGGTCGAAGTGTTGTCATTGCGAGATCCTTCGTGTACGACAGTTATTTCCGATACAACCGAAATGCCGAGGAGCGCGCGTTGCCGTTGCGGGCAGCGGCACTCCTTCAGGTCGAACCGCTGGCGCTCCTCGCGAACCGACCCTTGCCAGTAACGCCCGCCGGCGCGGCCACCCGCAACCGCACCACCTCACGCGGACGGTCCGCCGCTTCAAGCCAGCGCTCCAGCGGCCGGGGCCTTCTCGCGAAACGCGTGCGGCAGAAGAAATCAGCAAGCTCGGCCAGCCACACCAGTGTGATG
Organism: Phycisphaeraceae bacterium; assembly: GCA_007119405.1. Next base: position 2,098 of record SKPT01000559.1, on the reverse strand, counting down.
TGCCAGCCCGTCCACAGCGCCTGCCAGCGGCGGAAGCGGCGAGCATCCGCGAACAACCGCCACAGCCGCTTCGGCCGCAGATGGAACGACAGCTCCAGCCACTTGACCGCCAGCAGCAGTTGCCAGGGCGTCATGTGCTTCTGGGCGAGCACCTGGTTGCGATAATCCCACCGACGCTGATCCTCCTGGACGACGAGGCGGTCCGCCTGCTCATCGGCATACCGCGTCCACGTATGCGGCGTCACATACATCGCGTTTAAGTAGTCGCCGTCATACGTCGCCAGGGCCTGCCGGGCGCGGCGAAAGTCCGCCCAGGTCTCATCACCGAGCCCGACGATGTGCCCGATGATCGAGTAGATCTCATGTTCGCGCAGGAGCTGACAGGCTTGGTAGTCGAAGGCCGTGCTCGAACCTTTGCGCACCTGTTCGATCAGCCGCGGATCAGTCGTTTCGATGCCCATGAGCACGTAGAGGATGCCCGCCTGGCGGTAGAGGTGCAGCATGTCGGCGTCGCGGCAGATATCCTTCGCCCGGATCGTGGCGAACAAATGTACGTCCACGTCCTGCTCGATCACCGCCTCCAGAAACGCCCGCCACCGCCGCTTGTGCGTGGTCGGGTTCTCGTCGGCCAGGGTGATGAAGCGCACCCCGTGCCGGCGGTGCAGCCAGGCGATCTCTCGGGCAAGCGCCTCGGGATCGCGGTGCCGCCACCGGCTCCAGAACTCGTGCTGGCCGCAGTAGGTGCAGCGGTGCGGGCAGCCGCGCGAGAACTGAATGATCGCCGCCCGGCCTCGGCCGAAGCACTGGTAGCGATCCCAGTCGTCGATGAGGTCCCACGCGACCGGGTAGCCGTCAAGGTCTTCGATGGGCGGGCGATCCTCATTGCGCACCACCTGTGCTCCGTCGCGCCAGGTGATGCCGGCAACGGCCGCCAGTCCCGACTTTCCGCGGCGCTCCAGCGCGTCGAGCAGATCGCCGGCCACCGCCTCCCCCTCGCCCCGCACGATCACGTCCACCGCCGGCTCTTGCTGAAGAATCAGGTGGTCGTGATACGTTGGAAACACACCGCCATAGACCGTCACGAGCTTCGGAAAGGCCGTCTTCAGACGCCGAAGCATCCCGAGGCAAACCGGATGGGCCGGTGTGCTGCCGGCGTGGCCCGTCATCACCACATCGAGTGTCGTGGCGGCCACATGCTCAATCACCTGCTGCTCAGAAAGTCGACGGGCCTCGGCATCAAGCAGCGACACCGCGTGGCCGCGCTGGCGCACGGCGCAGCCGACCATCAGCAGACCCAGCGGCACCTGGTGCCCCACCCCCCAGTTGCTGGTGATCGTCTGATACGGCGGGTTGATCAGCAGCGTTCGCATGACCCACTCCGTCCTCTCTTTGAGAGCTCTGGCTATGGCGAAGGCGCGCGCGTCCCCATCATGCTTTCACCCCAAGCCACTGCCGCACCTTCCCGCCCATCTTCGCGAACTTCACCACCGCCCCCTGTGGCAGGTTGCGGATCTGCGTGTACCACGTGCTCATCGTCTCGAAAAAGTTCAACAGCGCTTCCAGGCGCTCCCGCGTTTCGGCTTCCCGCTTGCCCGCCTTCTCCGCCTCGGCGATGCACTCACGCAGCAGCGTCACGGTCGGGTCCACCTCCCGGCGTTTGCGCTCGTCGAGCACGATCTGGAACATCTGCCAGACGTCCTGGAGGCTCTCGAAGTGGTCGCGCCGGTCGCCGAGCACGTGGGTTATTCGCACGATGCCCCAGCCCTGGAGCTCGCGCAGCGAGGTGCTCACGTTCGAACGCGCCACCCCCAGCGTCTCGGCGATCGTCTCGGCGGGCAGAGGCTGCGGGGTGATATACAGCAGGGCGTGGATCTGGGCGATGGTGCGGTTGATCCCCCAGCGCGTGCCCATCTCGCCCCAGTGGACGACGAACTTCTCCTGCACCGGCGTCAATTGCATCCGATCAGCTCCTGCATTTATTTCAGTCCTAACTGAAAATACCGACCACACGGATCCAGGTCAAGTTCCCTGCTCAAATTCTCAGGTGGCGGCCGACTTCAGCCGCGTGACGGCTCGGCAGCCGTGCCAGGCCACGGGT
>SKPT01000016.1 GCA_007119405.1 Phycisphaeraceae bacterium | reverse complement strand
CTGGCCGACCGGCCCCGGCCGGTCAACTGCGTCAAGATCTACAGCGATCACTTCGGCGGCGGGTCCAAGCTCATGCGCAACCTCTTCGCCGGGCTCGCCGCGTCGCGCTTCCACCGCCCGCCGCGCGGCCTCGGGCTCAACGACGAAGCCATGCAGATCATCCGATCCGTGCGCAAGTTCACCGACGCCCTGGACTGGTTCCGCTGCGAGCCCCGGCCTGACCTGCTCAGCCACGGCGAGCGGGTCTACCTCATGGCCGAGCCGCCCCGCCAATACGCCCTGGGCTTCGACGGCCCCGGCCACGTGGAGCTGGACCTGCGCGACCTGCCCGGGCCCGCGGAGCTGCGCTGGATGAATCTGCACAAGGGCAAATGGGTCCGCCCCCAGCCGCTCGAGCCCGGCGTCCAGCGCATCGAGACGCCCGGCGACGCCATCTGGCTGGCGATGCTGCGCGCGTGAGCGGCTCAAATAGCCACAGATGCACACAGATAAACACGGATAAGAGGAAGACAGGAAGCGGGAGAAGACAACCCTTCAACCCCTCCTTCCCGGTTTCATGGCTGGCTTATTCGCCTTTATCCGTGTTCATCTGTGTTCATCTGTGGCTATTTCCCCTTCACAGCCGCTCGATGATCGCCTCGGCGAAGCCGGCGGTGCCCAGCTCGCCGCCGATGTCGCGGGTCTTCCGCCCGTCGGCCAGCGCGCGGTCGTAGGCGTTGCGGATGCGCCGCGCCGCGGCCTTGCACGCCTCGTCGCCCCGGCGCTCGTGGATGTGGTTCAGCAGCATCACGGCGCTCATGATCAGCGCCAGCGGGTTGGCCAGGTCCTGCCCTGCGATGTCCGGCGCCGACCCGTGCACCGCCTCGAACACGGCGCACTCGTCGCCGATGTTCGCCCCCGGCACCACGCCCAGCCCGCCGACCAGCCCCGCGGCCAGATCCGACACCACGTCGCCGTAGAAGTTCTCCATCAGCAGCATGTCGAAGGTCTCCGGCGCCTGCACCAGCCGCATGCACCCGGCGTCGATGATCATCGCGTCGTAGGTGATGTCGGTGTACGCCTCGTCGTGCACGCGCTGCACGCAGTCGAGGAATCGGCCGTCGGCCAGCTTCATGATGTTGGCCTTGTGGAACACCGTCACGCGCTTGCGCCCGCGCCGCCGGGCGTACTCGAACGCCTGCCGGGCGATGCGCGTCGACGCCTTCTCCGTCGTGATCTTCAGCGTCGTGATCAGCCCGGGGACGATCTCGTTCTCCACCCCGCTGTACAGCCCCTCGGTGTTCTCGCGCACGATGACCAGGTCCACGTTCTCGAAGCGCGTGGGCACACCCGGCAGCGATCGCACCGGCCGAAACGCCGCGTAGAGCGTCAACTGCTGGCGAAGCTGCACGTTCACCGACGTAAAGCCCTTGCCCACCGGCGTCGTGCACGGGCCCTTCAGCGCCAGGCGGTGCTCGCGGATCGCCTCGAGCGTGGGGCCCGGCAGCACGTCCTGGCCGGCCTCAAGCGCCGCCAGGCCCGCGTAATGCTCGCGGAATTGCAGCGGCGCCGCCGCGGCGTCGAGCACCCGCCGCGTCGCCGCGGTGACCTCCGGCCCGATCCCGTCGCCGGGAATCAGCACGATCGTGTGGGGGGAACTCATGGAAAGGAGTATAGGAGCGCGCGGTGCGCGCCGCGCCCGGGTCGTGCGCACGAGCGCGGCAGAGATCCCGCCCTTCGCTCGTGGACTCGCTCAGGACGGGCGTTAACCGAACGTGCCCGATCAGTGGACCGGCGCCGCATCGACTAACGCCCGTCCTGAGCGCAGCGAAGGGCGGGATTTCCGGCGCCCCCCGCACACCACCACCACCTTACCCCGCACGCGCCGCCTGCGCCGCGCGCTCGGCCCGCGCCGTGCGCTTCTCCTCCTTCCACGGGAACCGCACCTTGCGCTCGCGCGGCCGCGGCGGCAGGCCCGCGTCGAGGATCAGCGCCCGCCGCGGGATCGACGACCGATTCGGCGGCGTGTAGTGCAGCGTGTAGGCGTCGTGCAGCGTCGCCCCGCCGGCGGGCAGCGGGCACGCCACCGTCGGCTCCGTGTAGCGCATGTAATCCGCGTGCAGCTCCAGCCCATGCACACGCGGGTCGTCGCCGATGCTGCGGTGCGGCAGCACGTCAAAGCCGTTGGACCCCGGCGCAAAGTGCATGCACCCGTTCTCCGGCGTCGCCTCCTGCAACGGCACCCAGATGCTCAGCTTGTCGTAGAACATGTCCGGCATCCAGTAGGCCGCGTCCTGGTGCCACGGCGTGGCCGCACCATGCCCGGCAGGCTTGAAGATCGCGTGGGCGAAGTGCGCCTGCGCCTGGTCGCCGAAGATCTGCCGGGCGATCGCCTGGGCGTTGGCCAGCAGCAGCGTGTCGTTGAGCTCCGGCGCGTACTTGGCGGGGTTCAGAATCTGCGGCAGCGTCGCCGCGTCCGGGTCCTCGTCCGGGCCCGCCAGGTCGAACTGGTTGCCCTCCTCGCGCCCGGCCCGCTCGCTGAACAGCCGATCGTACACCTCGCGCAGCGCCGCGACCTCCTCGGCCGTGGTGATCGCGTCGATCGCCACGTACCCCTGCTCACGGAAATGCGCGATCTGCTCGGCGGTCAGCTCGATGCTCGGCTGGGCCATGATGACACTCCTCTGAGTCCATTGAAATAACCGAACCGCGGTGATCTCCACGAGAAACCGCGAAGGAGCGAAGAAATGCGAAGGGGCGAAGGTTCAGGGGATTAAGCCAGGTGAATCTTCCTCGCATCCTTCGCCTGCTTCGCTGCTTCGCGGTTTTCAGCGCCCCCGTCGGTCGACCGGCCGGTTCGAGCCGAGGGCCTTTGCCTGCGGGCCGGGGTGTGGCATAATGATGGTACCGGGCAAGCCTGCCCACCCCCCAGGAGGAGATGTGATGCTCAATCGCGTTGGTCGGGCCGCCGTGGCGGCGGGGTTTGTGCTGCTCGGCCTTGGCGCGAGCGTCGGGCAGGCGACCCAGGGCGGGCCGTTTACGACGTGGGAGAACGGGCCGCCCGACGACCCGGCGTTCTTTCCGCTGGGGGTCTGGGCCCAGGTGTCCACCCAGGCGCCGGTGCATGCGGACATGGGGATGAACACGTTCGTCGCCCTCGGTGGGTGGCGCACGGCGCAGGGGCAGTTGACCAATATCCGCAATGCCGGGCTGTATGCGGTGGCGCATCAGAACCCTGAGATGCGCAGCCTGCTGGCGGAGGATCACGAGATCCTGGACACCGTCATCGCGTGGATGCAGATCGACGAGCCCGACAACGCCAAGCGCAACACGACCGACCCCGACATCGCGTGGGACTACATTCGCCCGCCGGAGATCCAGGCCCGCTACGCGGACATGCACGCCAACGACGGAACCCGCCCCGTCTTCATGAACCTCGGCCAGGGCGTGGGGTGGGATGGCTGGCACGGCCGGGGCGACTACACCGGCGACTGGTGGGACTACCCCGAGTACCAGAAGGGGGCCGATATCCTCTCCTTCGACATCTACCCCGCGTCCAGCACGCACACCGCCGTCGGCGGCAACCTCTGGCGCGTCGCCTACGGTGTCAAGCGGTTGCGCCAGTGGACCGACGACGACAAGCCGGTCTGGAACATCATCGAAGCCTCGCCCATCCGCGAAGGCCGCAACGAGGTCACCCCTCACGAGCTGCGCGCCCAGGCGTGGATGTCGATCGTCCACGGCTCAACGGGGCTGGCCTACTTCGTCCACTACTGGGACGAGGATGGCCGCGTCAGCACCAACCACCTCGCCTCCAACGACGTCCTGCGCCCGGCCGTCACCGCGCTCAACGCCGAAATCACCGGCCTGGCGCCGGTGATCAACAGCGACACCATCCACAATCGTGTCAACGTGATTACCGGCAACACCGCGGACGCGATCTCCAACGAGTTCGACATCGACGGCATCGCGACGATGCTCAAGAGCGACGGCGAGGGCGGGTATTACCTCTTCACCGTGCGCATGCGCGAGGATGCGGTGCTGGGTGCCTTTCAGATCCTGGGCCTGGGCGGCGGGCCCTGGGAGGCGCACGTCCTGGGCGAGGATCGCGTGGTGCCCCTCAATGAGCAGGGCGTGTTCAGCGAGTCCTACGACGGCTGGGACACGAAGCTCTACCACATCGTGCCCGAGCCCACGACCGCGACGCTGCTGCTGGCCGGCGTGGGGTTGGCGCTGGCGCGGCGGCGGCGACGCTGACGCGGAAGCCGTCGCTCAGGCCGGGTGCCGTGGTCTTGGCGAG
>SKPT01000488.1 GCA_007119405.1 Phycisphaeraceae bacterium | reverse complement strand
GGCCGCGGCACCGACCGGCTGGGCCGCGGCGCCACCGGCCGCCGCCCGCACGCCCGTCGTCTGCTGCTGCTCGTGCTGCGCCTGCTGCTGCCGGCCGTACACGTTCCGCGCCTGGACGTTGGGCGTCAGCCGGGCGCGGAAGATCAGCTCCGTGACGCGGTCGCGCACCTTCACCTGCATCTCGGCGAACTGGTTAGCGCCCTCGCGCTTGTACTCGATGCGCGGGTCCTTCTGCGCGTAGCCGCGCAGCCCCACGGCGTCCTTGAGCTGGTCCATGGCGTAGAGGTGATCCTTCCACGCCTGGTCCAGGATCTGGAGCACGACGAATCGCTCGAGCTGCGACAGCTCGGTGCGCATCGCGGCCCGGCCTTTCTCGACGATCAGCGCGGCGCGGTCCGGGGCCTGGGCGACCTCGTCCGGCGTCAACTCCACGCCGAAGCGCTGCCGCAGCCACGCGGCGAGGGCCTTGGGATCGTCGGCGAACTCGGCCGCCTTCTCCCGCGCCTGCTCCTGGAGCCGGCCCTTTTCCAGCCACTGCTCGCCCGCCTCGACCAGCTCCTCGTGCAGCTCGCGGCCCTTCTTGTTCAGCACGTGCTCCGGCGTCCAGTCCAGCTCGTAGCGCTGTTTGGCCCATGCGATGAGCTGCTGCACGCCCGCGTCGCGGTCCTGCTGCACGAGCTGGGAGGCGAAGTCCATGATGAAGTCGGCCGGGTAGGTGATCTCGCGTCGGCGATACGCCTGCTGCGCCTGGCCGAGGATCTGCTCGATCGCCTCGTCGATCTCCATCGCGCCCAGCTCGTCGGGGCTGAGTTCAATGCCGAACTTGTTGCGCGCCCAGGCCGCCAGCTCGCACTCGCCGTAGTGCTTCTCGACGAACTTGCCCAGCTCGGACAGGTCCTTGTTCGCCAGTTGCTCCAGCGCCGCGGCGGTGAGCTTCTCGCGCACCTCGTCGATGTTCATCTGCCGAAGCTGGTTGATCTTCAGGTCGACGCTGAAGCGGCTCATCGCCCAGTGCGACAGGCCTTCGTAGTCCCAGTCCTCCGGCGGGGTGTCGTTGGACATGTACTCGCCGATGGACACCTCGACGGTCTGCTGGATGTCCTGTTCGGCGAGGTTGCGCACGGATGCCTCGAGCTCCTCGGCGTCGTCCAGCCGCAGCCGCGCCGGGTCGATGCTCGCGTCGAGCGTGTTGCGCACCCACTCGACGACCTGGCTGGGCACGTAGTCCTCGCCCTTGTAGGTGTGCACGGCGTCGGCGACGGCGTCCTCGATGTACTCGAAGATCAACTGCGAAACGTCGCGGCCTTCCAGCGCCTCCTGCCGCAAAGAGTAGAAGGTGTTGCGCTGGTGCTCCATGACCTCGTCGAAGTCGAGCAACTGCTTGCGGGCCTGGAAGTTTCGCTCCTCGACCTTGCGCTGGGCGCGCTCGACGCTCTTGGTGACCCAGCGGTGCTCGATCGCGTCGCCCTCCTTCATGCCCAGCTTCGAGAGCATCGTCATCGTCGCCCGCCCGGCGAAGAGCTTCATCAGGTCGTCCTCGATGCTGATGAAGAAGCGCGACGAGCCGCGGTCGCCCTGTCGGCCGGAGCGGCCGCGAAGCTGGTTGTCGATGCGCCGCGACTCGTGACGCTCGGTGCCGACGATGTGCAGCCCGCCCATCTGCTCGACGTGCGTCCACAGCTCCAGGTGGTGGCGCTGCTCGTCGGCGACGTTGTCCAGCGTCTCGAGGCACTGCTCGAGCGACATGGCCTGGGCCCTGCTCTCGTCGATCCAGCCGCTGGCGGCGACCCAGTGGCGCAGCAGCGCGAGCCGGGCCTCGTCGTCGCTCATGGCCTCGACCTCGGCCTTCTTCAGGCCCAGCTCATGGGTCGCCTGGTGACGATAGGCCAGGGCGAGCAACTGCTCGTCGCTCATCTCGGGCGATGCCTTGGCGGGCAGGATGTTGCGCTGCTGCCAGTGGCGCACCAGCTCGTCGCGGCCGACGGGCATGAGCTTGATGTCGGTGCCGCGGCCGGCCATGTTGGTGGCGATGACCACCGCGCCGAGGCTGCCGGCGCTCTTGATGATCTGGGCCTCTCGCTCGTGCTGCTTGGCGTTGAGCACGTCATGCTTGATGCCGTGGCGCTTGGTGAGCATCTGCGAGAGCATCTCGCTCTTCTCGACGCTGGTTGTGCCCACGAGCACGGGCCGGCCGATGTCGTGCATCCGCTTGATCTCGTCCAGGATCGCGTCCCACTTGTCCTTGGCCGAGAGGTAAATGAGGTCGTTGCGGTCGTGGCGGATGACCGGGACGTTGGTGGGGATGCAGACGACTTCGAGCTTGTAGATGTCGTGGAACTCGGTGGCCTCGGTCACGGCGGTGCCGGTCATGCCGGCGAGGCGTTTGTAGAGCTTGAAGAAGTTCTGGAGCGTGACGGTGGCCAGCGTCTGCGTCTCCTGCTTGATCTCGACCTTCTCCTTGGTCTCGACGGCCTGGTGCAGGCCGTCGCTCCATTGCCGGCCGATCATCAGCCGGCCGGTGTTTTCGTCGACGATGACTACCTCGCCCTGCTGGACGACGTAGTCCTTGTCGCGCTGGTAGACGGCGTGGGCCCGCAGGGCGTTCTCCAGCAGATGCGGGAAGTCCATGTTCTGCCCGACGTAGAACGAGCCGATGCCCGCCTGCTTCTGCGCCTCGGCGACGCCGTGGTGGGTCAGGTGGGCGGCCTTCTTGTCCAGCTCCAGCTCGTAGTACTGGGTGTGCCGGTCGCGCTCGTCCTCGAGCACGGGCAGCTCCTGCTCGGCCTGCTTGAGCTGCTCGCGCATCTCGGCGATGCGCTGCTTGTCGCGGGCGTTGCGGATGTCGCCCTGCAGGCCCTTGATCCGGCGCTGGCAGGCCTGGACCTTCTCGTCGGCGCGGGCCCAGGGCTTTTGCAGCTCCATGAGGTGCCGGGCGATCCGGTCCGCCAGGTCGTAGCGCGGCGCCTCGTCGTGCGCCAGGCCGGAGATGATCAGCGGGGTGCGGGCCTCGTCGATGAGGATCGAGTCGATCTCGTCGACGATGCAGAAGTCGCGCTGCTTCTGCACCTGCTCGCGCGTCGAGAGCTTCATGTTGTCGCGCAGGTAGTCGAAGCCGAACTCGCTGTTCGTGCCGTAGACGACGTCGCAGGTGTAGGCTTCGGCTTTCTTCTGCGGCGGCTGCATGTGGTAGGGGTGGATCGCCCCGACGGTCAGGCCCAGCCAGTGGTAGAAGGGGAAGACCCAGTCGCGGTCGCGCTGGACGAGGTAGTCGTTGACGGTGACCACGTGGGTCTGCATGTTTTCGATGGCCGCGAGGTAGCACGCCAGCGGGGCGACGATGGTCTTGCCCTCGCCGGTCTTCATCTCGGCGATCTTGCCCTCGGCCAGCACCATGCCGCCGATGAGCTGGACGTCGAAGGGCCGGGCGCGGAAGGGCGGGCGCGACTCGGGCTGGATGTCGCGCACGGCCTCGTAGAGCTCGTTGGGGATCTCGACCTGCATCCAGCCGGGCACCGGCTCGCCACCCTTGACCTCGACGGGCTCCTTGGCGTCGGCTTCGGCGCGGACGCGCTCGTAGAGCTGCCGGGCGTGCTCGGGCAGCCAGGTGGGCTCGAAGCCCTGCTCGGGGTCGAGGATGTTGCGGATGCCCACGGCGCGGTCCATGACCTCGCGGCCGACGGCCATCGCCTCGGGCAGCAGCGAGGCCATCGACGCGCCCTTGGCGCGGCGGTCGCGGAACTGCTGGGTCTTGGCGTAGAGCTCGGCGTCGGTGAGCTTGCGGATCTCGGGCTCATGGGCGTTGATCTGCGCGACGCGGCCGCGATAGCTCTTGACCAGTCGGTCGTTGCGTGAGCCGAAGACCTTGGTGAAGCCCTTGCTGAGGGTGTCCAATACCATGATGGGGCTGCCTTATGGGAAAGGGCGGCCGCGGCGCGGCGGCCCGGTATAGCGGATCGATCGACGCGATGACCTGATGGGGTGTCGAAACGGCCGGCGCGGCGGGGCGGGGCGCGGCGCACGCGAGGGGGCTCAGGCGCTGGCCGGCGGCGGCAGGTTGAGCAGGTCCGGGCGATGCTCGATCACGCTGGCCCGGGGGGTGGGCTCATGGGTTGGCGTCGCCGGGGCCGGCGTCGCGGCCGCCAGCGCCCCGGGTCGAGCCGGGGTGGGGGCCTGGGCCTGCTTCTGCTCACCCAGGCCGCGGGCCGCCTCGGCCAGGCACGAGAGCAGCGACGCCAGGGCCTCACGATCCACCGCGCTCAGCCGCACCGCCGTGCCCGGGGCCCGGCTGG
>SKPT01000090.1 GCA_007119405.1 Phycisphaeraceae bacterium | reverse complement strand
TGACGCCAGTCCGAGTGAATCTCCCCGGCGAGGTAGACGTGCCAGGCGTGGTGGCTCTTGTCACTCATCAATGGTGCTCCTGCTCCTGATCCTGGTTCCTGATCCTCTTTAACGCCCGTCCTGAGCGAAGCGAAGGGCGGGATCTCCGGGATGATCACGAATCAGCATCAAGACCACGATTCGGATGAGGCATCCTCACTCCGCAATCCCGAGGTCAGTCTTCGTCAGCAGGCTCTCGAAGCGGTAGCCGGCCGCCTCGATGTTTTCGCGTGCGCCCTCCTGCCGATCGATCGCCGCGACGATCAGGGCGACGGTGGCCCCGGCGTCGGTGAGAATCTTGGCCGCCTCGAGCACCTGCCCGCCGCTGGTCGCCACGTCCTCGACGATCATGACGCGGTCGCCGGGCTCGAGCCGGCCCTCGAGCTGCCTGGCTGTGCCGTAGTCCTTCTTCTGATTGCGGATGAGCACGGTGGGCTTGCCCGTGGCCAGGGCCGTGGCGGTGACCAGCGGGATGCCGCCGAGCTCGGCGCCGGCGAGGCGGTCGACGTCCGTGGCCGCGTGCCTGGCGAAGCGCTCGGCCAGGGCGGCGAGGACATCGGGCTGGGTCTCGAAGAGGTACTTGTCCAGGTAGTAGCTGCTCTGCCGGCCGCTGCGCAGGGTGAAGCTGCCGTGCAGCAGGGCGGTGTCGCGGATCCGCTCGATCAGCTCGGCGTCGGTCATGCGGGCAAGTGTGGCATGCGGGGCGCGGCCCTGCAAGCGGGGGGCAGGCCGGGGATCGGCGATCCGCGGAAGGTGGGGCCGGCGGTCGGGGCGTCGCCGGGCCGCTTGCAACATCTCGGGCAAATGCCGACACTTGGCCGGCATGTCGCGGCAACTCCAGGACAAGGTCATCGTGATCACCGGCGCCAGCGCCGGGATCGGGGCGGCCACGGCCGAGGCGTGCGCGGCGGCCGGCATGGACGTGGTGCTGGGCGCCCGGCGTCTGGACAAGCTCCAGGCCGTCGCCGGCCGGGTCCAGGCCGCCGGCCGACGCGCCCTGGCCGTGGCCTGCGACGTGCGCCGCGACGAGGACGTCGCCCGGCTCATGGACCAGGCGATGGGTGAGCTTGGCCGCGTCGACGCCGTGTTCGCCAACGCCGGCTACGGGCTGCGGGCGGCCGTGCTGGAGATGACCGACGCCCAGCACCGCGACATCTTCGAGACCAACTACTTCGGCACCGTGCGCACGCTCCAGGCCGCCGCCGAGCCGATGCGGCAGACCGAGGCGGGGCTGCGCCACATCCTGGTGTGCACGTCGGCGGCGAGCGAGATCGCCCTGCCCTACTTCGGCGCCTACGGCGCGACCAAGGCGGCCCAGGACGCCATCGCCGGCGCCCTGCGCGCCGAGCTGGCCGGGGAAGGCTTCGCCGTGACCAGCGTTCACCCCGTGGGCACGCGGACGGAATTCTTCAAGGTCGCCGGCGAACTCTCGGGCACGCGCTTCAGCGAGCCGACGCCCAACACGCCGCCAGTGCTCGCCCAGTCCAGCCAGGCGGTGGCCCGCAAGGTCGTGCGGACGCTGCGCCGGCCCCGGCCCGAGCTCTGGCCACGCGGGTTCGTGCGCTACGGCCTGGCGCTGCTGACCGCGTTTCCGCGCCTCGCGGCCATGGCGATGCGCCGCCACGCCCACAAGCCTCGGCAGGACGGGGAGGAGCATTCATGAGCCAGGCGACGCCCCCGATGGATGAGCTGCTGCGCCACGCCGTGGCCGAGGCCCGCGAGGTCTTCGCCAGCCTCAAGGCGCTCGCCGAGCCGCTGGCCCGCGCCGCCGACGTCGTCGCCGACACCCTGTTGCGCGGCGGCAAGGTCCTGTGCTGCGGCAACGGCGGCAGCGCCGCCGACTGTGCCCACCTGACCGCCGAGCTCGCCGGCCGCTTCGTGCTCGAACGCCGGGGGTACGCGGCCATCGACCTGACGGCCAACCACGCGCTGGTGACCGCGCTGAGCAACGACTACCCGCCCGAGCAGGTTTTCGCCCGCCAGGTCGCCGCGCTCGGCGCCCCGGGGGACGTGCTCATCGCGCTCTCGAGCTCGGGCAACAGCGAGAACGTGCGCCTGGCGCTCGCGGCCGCGACCGAGCACCGCTTGACCAGCGTCGCCTTCCTGGGCAAGGGTGGGGGAGCATGCCGGGGCCTGGCGAACATCGAGCTCGTCGTCCCCAGCGACCGCACCATACGCGTTCAGGAAGCCCACCTGTTGCTGTACCACAGCCTGTGCGCGGCCATCGACCCGCGCCTGGCGGGCGGGGGTTAGCCACGGACTGTGCGGCGATGCGACTGTTTCTGTGCGGCGACGTCATGACCGGCCGGGGCGTGGACCAGGCGCTGGGGCGGTCCGGCTCGCCGCAGTTGCACGAGCCTTTCGTGCTCGACGCCCGCGAGTATCTGCGCCTGGCCGAGCGGGCCTCGGGGCCGCTGCCGCGGCCGGTCGACGACGCCTGGGTCTGGGGCGATGCGCTGACGGTGCTCGCGGCCGAAGCGGTGGACGTGCGGCTGATCAACCTCGAGACGGCGATCACCGCCCGCGGCCGGGCGTGGCCGGGCAAGGGCATCCACTACCGCATGCACCCGGCGAACGTGGGCGTGCTCGCGGCCGCGGGCGTCGACGCCTGCACGCTGGCGAACAACCACGTGCTGGACTGGGGCCACGTCGGCCTGACCGACACGCTGGCGACGTTGGCCGAGGCGGGCATCGCGACCGCGGGCGCCGGGGCCGATGCCGCCGCCGCGGCCGCGCCGGCCATCGTCAACGGCGTCGTAATGCTCGCCTACGGCGTGGCCGACAGCGGCATCGGGCGCGACTGGGCGGCCGAGGCACATCGAAGCGGCGTGAACCGGCTCGAAGACCTGGGCCCGGCGACAACGCGCCGCGCCGCCAACGACATCGCGCAGGCGCGCGGGCCCGGCGACCTCGTCGTCGTCTCCCTGCACTGGGGGCCGAACTGGGACCACGACATCCCCGACGAGCAGCGCCGCTTCGCGCACGCGCTGATCGACGCCGGCGCGGCGATCGTCCACGGCCACTCCTCGCACCACGTCAAGGCCCTGGAGCGCTACCGTGGCGGGCTGATCCTCTACGGCTGCGGCGATTTCATCAACGACTACGAGGGCATCGTCGACCGCCGCCAGCGCTACCGACCCGAGTTGACGCTGATGTACCTCGTCCACGTGGATGACGCGGGCACCGTCGAGCGCTGCGCCATGGTGCCGCTGCGTCGCCGCCGCCTGCGCCTCGAGCATGCCGGCGATGAGGACGCCGCCTGGCTGGCGCGCCGGCTTGATGACGTGTCCGCCCCGCTGGGCACCCATGTGGGCCGCGCCGATGGGCGGCTTCTGGCGTTGCGGCCGGAGGGAGACGCGTCCTCGCAGCGCCCGGCGCGGTAGGATAGGGGCGGACCCATCACGAGGGAGCAGCCATGACGCAGACCCCCACCCGGCAGCCGACGCGGACCCCGACGTTGCACCGCATCGGCCTCGCCGCCGACGAGGCCCTGGAGCGGGCGGGCCAGGTGCAGGCGGTGCGCTACGACCAGGCGAGCCGGGGCATCGTCCTGCACGATCGCCGCCTGATCGAGGACGACGGCCCGGGCATCCGCGGCGACGCCGGGTGGCAGCGTGCCGGCCGGGCGCCGCTCCAGCTCGTCGCCGGGCCGCGATGCCTGCGCAAGCTGCTGCACGTCGACGAGCCGGCGGCGATCTCGGCGCACCTGGTCGCGCGCGGTCGGCGGCAGAACAGCGGCGGCGAGAGCGCCGTCGGCCGCATCGCCGGAGCGGGCATGAGCATCCACGTCAACGGCGTGCGCATCGACCCCACCGGCGACGTGCCCGTCGACGCGCTCAAGCCCGGCGACAACGAGGTGCTCATCACCTGCCCGCCGGACCGGCCTCACGTGGTCAAGTACGCCCGGCGTGAGGAGATCATCGAGGACGAGCCGCAGCGCGCCGACCGCCCGCCGCGCAGCTTCCGCAGTCTCGACGGCGGGCGCACGTGGGAGGCGATCGACGGCGAGCTGATGGTCCGCCTGCACCTGGTCCAGCACGAGCCTGCCGGCGAGATCGTCTCGCCGGTGCTCGAGCCGGCGACGGACGGCCTGCGGCGGGCCGCGTCGATCACCGCCATCGAGCTCGAGGCCGACGCCGACACCCCGGCCTCGACGAGCATCGACTGGGCCGTGCGCACCGGCTCGACGCCGCTGCACGAGCCGGCGAGCTGGTCAGACTGGCAGCCGCCGGGGGTGGTGAGCCCCGCGGGCCACGCCTTCTTCCAGTGGCGCG